>NZ_JAGYGN010000011.1:0-185696 GCF_019947515.1 Pseudomonas sp. A-B-19 | reverse complement strand
TGGTCAGGCCGCTGCCTTGCGCTTGCATCACGCGCTTACTGGTGTAGTTCTCCGACGCGATCAGCTCGATGTGATCTTCCTGACGTTGCTCCTCGGCATTCATCGCCGCCAGCAGTGCATCGTCGTAACCCTGGATCTGGTCTTGCTTGCTGAACATCGCGTCTCTCCCAGCGGCGGCAGTGCGCCATTCGTCTCGGTGAGGCACTGGCTTTTCGGCAGTGCCCTTTGATAGCGATGGTATGACTGGCTTGGAGTCGTCAAATGCCTATGGACGCCACGCAAAGGTGCGTTTACGACATGGCGGGAAATGGCTGGCCGAACACGACCGTCGATCCAGCGCAGATCCCCTGTGGGAGCGAGCTTGCTCGCGATAGCGGTGGATCAGCCACCATCATTGCCGGATGTGGCGCCGCCATCGCGAGCAAGCTCGCTCCCACAAGGTCATGCGATGGCCTGTCGTACTGCGAGCAACAGCAGGAAATGCACGGGATACAGCGCATACGCCCAACGTCGCATGGGCGGTGGTTTTACGCCCTCGGAATGTCGCAACAAGAACAGCCCAAGCCATGGCGCAATCAGACAAGTGGCGACTGCTGCCATCGCCACGTGATTGCCCAATCGAACAGAGTAATACAGCACCTGCCATTGATTGGCCGCCAGGCACAGCAGCCCCGCCAACAGTGCGAAATACCAGGGCCGTTGCAGTACCAGCAGCATCGCTAGCGGCAACAGAACGCCATAGAAACCGAACATCAAACGCTGGGAGAAAAACACTGCCAGCAGTACCGCGCCAACCGCCAGCAGTCGCGACGCAAGCACCGGCTGCTGCCATCCACGAACCACCAGCAAGCCCAGGGCAAGGGTGGGCAGCACATTCAAGGTGTCGGGATCGGGAATGAACATTCGGTAAGGAATTTCGCTCACCGCGCTAAACAGCAGCAACCACCCCAGATAGCGCCACTGGCCATCGGTCGTCGTAGTCCGCACGCGCGCCAGATTGGCCGCCATCGCCAGGCAGAACCACACAAACGCCAGGCGTCCCGGCACATACAGCCAATCGGCGGAATAACCGACATATCGCAGGTGATCGAGCACCATGCTCAAAAGCGCCAGCCACTTGAGCAAATCCAGAGCCCCGTCCCGCTGCTTTAAGTGCATGGCACTGTGCATCGTCACGTGCATAATTGCCCTTCGACTGTGTATGTTCCCGACAGCGACATCCTGTGCGCTCCACCTGACGATCTTGGGTACGGTGCGCACCCTCATTGACCACGGGACGCTTCACCATAGGCATCTCGACCACGGAAGCAGGCCATGACCGACAAGAGCCAACAATTCGCCAGCGACAACTATTCCGGTATCTGCCCTGAAGCCTGGGCGGCCATGGAACAGGCCAACCACGGCCACCAGCGCGCATACGGCGACGACGAGTGGACCGCTCGCGCGTCCGACGATTTCCGCAAGCTGTTTGCAACCGACTGCGAAGTGTTTTTCGCCTTCAACGGCACCGCCGCCAACTCGCTGGCGCTGTCGTCGCTGTGCCAGAGTTACCACAGCGTGATCTGCTCGGAAACCGCCCACGTCGAAACCGACGAATGTGGCGCCCCGGAATTCTTCTCCAACGGCTCCAAACTGCTGATCGCCCGCACCGAAAACGGCAAATTGACCCCGGATTCGATCCGCGAGGTCGCGCTCAAGCGCCAGGATATCCACTACCCGAAACCTCGTGTGGTGACCCTGACCCAGGCCACCGAAGTCGGCAGCGTCTACACCCCGGACGAAATCCGCGCCATCAGCGCCACCTGCAAGGAACTGGGCCTGAACCTGCACATGGACGGCGCACGCTTCTCCAACGCCTGCGCATTCCTCGGCTGCACCCCGGCCGACCTGACCTGGAAGGCCGGCGTCGACGTGTTGTGCTTCGGCGGCACGAAAAACGGCATGGCGGTGGGTGAGGCGATTCTGTTCTTCAACCACAAACTCGCCGAAGACTTCGATTACCGCTGCAAACAGGCTGGGCAACTGGCGTCGAAAATGCGCTTCCTCTCGGCACCATGGGTCGGAATCCTGGAAAACGACGCCTGGCTCAAATACGCAAAACACGCCAACCACTGCGCGCAATTGCTGGCCGAACTGGTCAGTGACATTCCCGGAGTGGAGCTGATGTTCCCGGTACAGGCCAACGGCGTGTTCCTGCAACTGTCGGAGCCGGCCATCGCGGCACTGACCGCCAAGGGCTGGCGTTTCTACACCTTCATCGGCAACGGCGGCGCACGCTTCATGTGCTCGTGGGACACCGAGCAAGAGCGTGTGCGTGAACTGGCGAAGGACATCCGAGAAGTGATGGCCGCCTGATTCACCCTGTAGGAGCCGGCTTGCCGGCGAATGCCCCAATGCGGTCGGCCTGACACACCGCCTTCGCTGGCAAGCCAGCTCCTACGGTCTACATTGACTGGCGATCCGTTCAGATAAAAACAATCGAGGAGCGTCAGCATGTCGTTGCAAGGCAAAACCCTGTTCATCACCGGTGCCAGCCGCGGCATCGGCCGCGAGATTGCGCTGCGGGCCGCACGCGATGGGGCCAACATCGTGATCGCCGCCAAAAGTGCCGAACCCCACCCCAAGCTGCCCGGCACGATTTTCAGTGTGGCCCGGGAAGTGGAAGCCGCTGGCGGCAAGGCGCTGGCCTTGCAGGTGGATGTGCGAGAAGAGGATGTCGTACGCGAGGCGCTGGCCCAGGCCAACGAACACTTCGGCAGTATCGATGCACTGATCAACAACGCCGGGGCGATCAAGCTGACCGGGGTCCAGCACCTTGAACTCAAGCGCTTTGACCTGATGCATCAGATCAACACCCGCGCCGTCTTGCTGTGCAGCCAGGCCGCCCTGCCCTATCTGAAGAAATCCAGCGGTCACATCCTCAACCTGTCCCCACCCCTGAACCTGGCCACCAAGTGGTTTGCCCAGTACAGCCCGTACACCGTGACCAAATACGGCATGAGCATGCTGACCCTGGGCATGAGTGAGGAATTCAGGAATTACGGCATCAGCGTCAACTCGCTGTGGCCACAGACCATGATCGCCACCGCCGCCATCGAGTTTCAGCTGGGTTCGAGGGAATCGTTCAAGCATGCGCGCGTGCCTGCGATCATGGCCGATGCCGCCCACCTCATTCTGAGCAGCAGCGGGCGCAGCCTGACCGGGCGCTTATTGATTGATGAGGAAATACTGCGGGAAAGCGGAGTGACGGAGTTCGAACACTATCGCTTCGCACCGGACAGCAGCGAAAAACTCATGACTGACCTATTCGTTGACTGAAAAAAACACCGTACCTGTGGGAGCGAGCTTGCTCGCGATGACGGAATCAGATTCAACAGCAATGTTGGCTGATCCACCGCTATCGCGAGCAAGCTCGCTCCCACAGGGTTCCGGGGTGTTTATCAATACTCGATACGCACGTCGCCTTTCGGCACACTGCAGCACGACAGGATGAACCCTTCGGCTTCGTCTTCCTCGGTGATCCCGCCGTTGTGCTCCATTTCCACTTCGCCGCCCAGCTTCAGCACCTTGCAGGTGCCGCAGATGCCCATGCCGCACGCTTTCGGGATCATCAGGCCGACCTTGGCCGCCGCCGCATGCACGGTCTCGCCCGGAGCCACGCGAATGCTCTTGCCGGACGCCGTGAACTCCACCTGATGCAGATCCGCCTCGTCCACTTCCGCTGCCTCGGCCGCTTGTTCAGCGTGCTCCACGGCGTCGGCGCGGGCTTCTGGCGGAGTCGCGCCGAAGGACTCTTCGTGGTAGCGCGACATGTCGAAGCCAGCGCCTTCCAGCAAGCGCTTGACCGCGTTCATATACGGTGTCGGACCGCAGCAGAACACTTCACGCTCAAGGAAATCCGGCGCCATCAATTCAAGCATTCTGTGGTTCAGGTAACCGCGATAACCGGCCCATGGCTCACCCATGCCATGTTTCTCGCAGATCAGGTGCAGGCTGAAGTTCTCGATCCGCGACGCCATGTGTTCCAGTTCGCGATGGTAAATGATGTCCTTGGGCGAGCGGGCGCTGTGGATAAACGTCATGTCGACGTTGCCATTGGTGTCGTAGAACCAGCGGGCCATGGACATGCAGGGCGTGATGCCGACGCCGCCGCTGAGGTAGAGTACTTTCGGCGCAGGGAAGTCCATGGCATTGAACAGCCCGACCGGCCCGTGCACCGCCAGTTCCTGGCCTTCATGTAGCGTGTCGTGCAGCCAGTTGGACACCTTGCCCCCCGGCACGCGCTTGATGGTCACCGAAAAGCTGTACGGCACCGACGGCGAACTGGAAATGGTGTAGGAGCGCATGATCGGCACGCCGTCGATTTCCAGCTCCAGGGTGACGAATTGCCCGGGCTTGAAAAAGAACAGGATCGGCTGATCGGCCATGAAGCAAAAGGTGCGCACATCCCAGGTTTCCTGGATGACTTTGACGCAACGGACAATGTGTCGGCCATTGGCCCAGGTCTGGGTGGTTACCGGGTTCAGGAAGCTGTTGGACATGCTGATCTCCACGGCCGACTGTCGGCCTTCATATTGGCGATTCTGCGTATAGCGCGAGTCACCCATTTACCTATCTGCGACATTGACATGCTTATCGCGACCAGCCCGCAACGACCGGGGCCTGCGCGTCGGGAACAGATTGCACCATGTCGCCCATGGATAAGGTTCCGGGCAGCGCCGGCCCCACACTCGCCTCAACAGATAACTGCTGTTTTTTGTCTTGCGTCGCACAACCGTAGCCACTATTCGCCGGCCACACAGAATGGCCTTGAGGATTAAATGATGGACGTCACTACTACCCTGAGCCTGGGCGATCCGCTGGAACCCGCACGCAAGGCCACTGCACAGATGCTGCAAGAGCGCGAGCGCACCTTCTCGCTGCCGCAGCCGTTTTACTCCGACGAGCGCCTGTTTGATATCGACATGCAGGAAATCTTCCAGAAAGAGTGGTTGATCGCCGGCATGACCTGCGAAATCCCGACCAAGGGCAACTACCTGACCCTGCAGATCGGCAAGAACCCGATCATTGTGATCCGTGGCGCCGAAGGCGTGGTGCATGCGTTCCATAACGTCTGCCGCCACCGTGGCTCGCGCCTGTGCACCAGCGACAAGGGCAAGGTCGCCAAGCTGGTTTGCCACTACCACCAGTGGACCTACGAACTCGACGGCCGCCTGCTGTTCGCCGGCACCGAAATGGGCGCTGACTTCGACATGAACCAGTACGGCCTCAAGCCGGTGAACGTGAAGACTGCCGGCGGCTACATCTTCATCAGCCTGGCGGAAAACCCGCCGGCCATTGATGACTTCCTGTCGACGCTCAACCACTACATGGAACCGTACGACATGGAGAACACCAAGGTGGCGGTGCAAACCACCTTGATGGAAAAGGCCAACTGGAAACTCGTGCTGGAAAACAACCGCGAGTGCTACCACTGCAACGCGTCGCACCCGGAATTGCTGAAAACCCTGCTGGAATGGGACGACGTCACCGACCCGCGCGCCGACCAGGCCTTCAAGGACCACGTCGCCGCCTCCGCCGCTGCCTGGGAAGCCGAGAAGATTCCTTACGCCCACGCCAGCTTCGGCCTGCGTAACCGCATTGTGCGCATGCCACTGCTCAAGGGCACCGTGTCGATGACCCTGGACGGCAAACAGGGCTGCGCCAAGTTGATGGGCCGTATCAAGAACCCGGACCTGGGCTCGATGCGCATCCTGCACCTGCCGCACTCCTGGAACCACTGCATGGGCGACCACATCATCGTGTTCACCGTGTGGCCGATCAGCGCTCAGGAAACCATGGTCACCACCAAGTGGATCGTGCACAAGGACGCGGTCGAAGGCGTGGACTACGACGTGGAGCGCATGCGCCAGGTCTGGGATGCCACCAACGACCAGGACCGTCGCCTGGCCGAAGAGAACCAGCGCGGGATCAACTCCACCGCGTACCAGCCTGGCCCGTACTCCAAGACCTATGAGTTCGGCGTGGTGAACTTCGTGGACTGGTACAGCGAGCGCCTGCTGAGCAATCTTGGGGCCGAGCCTGCGCCGTACCTCAAAGGGGTTCCGGTCAGCGGCTGAAGCTCTCCCCTGTAGGAACGGGCTTGCTCCGGGCGGCGTTCCGACGAAAAACTCGAGGCCACTGCTGGGCATCTGTTTTTACGCGTTATCGTTCACGACCTTCGCGAGCAAGCTCGCTCCTACAAGGGGCTTGCCCGCGACAGGTTTTCTCTCAGCGCATTAGAACTGTACGAAATATGACCTATCTCGTTCAGGCCTATGCCCGCCGCACCTCCCAGCCTTCCGCAAACAAGTTATCCACATCTCCACCCACAGCTATTGGGGACAACTGTGGAAAGACTGCAAAATTTCTCTAAAAAAACCACAGAAAAACCGTGACTTATCCAGAAGCATGCTTCTACGACCGGACTGATCATTTTTTGATCATCAGCCTGAAAGGCACGGAATTAAAGGCTTCCAGAGGATGGCAAACACCTTATCCACAGAAGCGCCAACAGACTTTGGGGTTAACTTCGAAAACACTGTGGAAAAACGCTGTAACCCGCAAGAAACCGGTGTTTGCATGGAATTCTACGGCTCACAATCATCAATTGATCATTTTTTAACCATAACCATGAAGGCCGCTGTTTATAAGGCCTACAGCCGATAGCAAACATCTTATCCACAGAAGCGCCAACAGAGATTGGGGGCAAGTCTGCATCCCCAGCAGCACTTATCCCCTTGAAAAAGCTTGGAAAAACCACGAGCAAGGCTGGTTGTTTTTTGAACGACGCCTCGCAAGGCTTGATTTGTATGGGGTGTAGCGAAGGGCGAACATGTTATCCACAGAACCACCAACAGGGATTGTGGGTAAACACCGAAGTTGTTCAGATTTTATTGAGGCATGAGCGACCTGATTCCAGGTCCAGGTTCAATTCAAAGTCTTTGAAGGCGCGCCATCCGAGCAATATCGACGGAACATATTGCCCGTCGATCAGCGACGGCGGGATGGTAAAGCCCGGGTAGTATTTGTAGGTGACCGCCATGGTATTGCCCTGCAGGGCCAATACGCCCTCGAAGCGTTGGAAACGCTTGTTGTCGTTGGTGGAAACGCTCGAGCTTTCCGGTGTCAGTGCTTGCGCAACACTGAGCTGCCTGCCGGGCAACGAGGCCGTCAGGTAGTCGACATTTCCGGTATCGATGATGGCCTGTGTTGCCCGGCGATCGAGCTGTGCGGCCACCACCAGCCGTTGATTGAGATCCAGGCGGCTGACGACAATCGACGCATCACAGTGTTTGGCCGGCGGTGGATTCAGCTCCAGTGTTCTGCTGGTAATCTTCAAGCGCCCCAGCTTGCTGATCAGATCCAGCCCCAACAGGTTATCCCGATCGCTGACAAAAACCAGGACGTTCCTGAATTCGAGTTTGCCGACTTTCAGCGACCCGAGAATTCCCAGCCTCGCGGCCAGGCCCTTTTCGCCATAAAACGTGCTGTAGCGATAAAAAGCATCGGGTAACAACCTGATGCCCATCTGTTTCGCCGTGTCGATGTTGACCCGGGTTTGCGGTGCGCCCGTGTCCAGCACAAAACGCGCCGAGGCACCATTGGCCGCACCAACCTCGATAAATGGCAGCACTTGTTCAGCGATGTAAAAGTCGTTGGCATACGGATGGAGCGGCAGCACCTCATGCCGCGTCGAACCCTTGACCGTGAAATCGCCGGTCGCCGCCAGGACAGCCAGCGATTGGCTGCCAAACGTGGAGAACAGGGGCTGCAGATCGGCGCTGGCGGCAATCGCCCGGGCATGCCTGGCTTTTATTGCCAGGTAGTATTCGGGGAGTTGGTTGGCGGCCTTGGCTTCGAGCAATCTGGCGAAGACCGTCACCGAGCAGCTGAGGTGTCTATCGGCATCCAGAACCTTGTCGCATTGTTGCCGCAGTTGCGCCAGGGACGCTTTGCGCCCCTGTTCGGAGTCTATCCACCGATAAAAGTCCTGATCAGCCACGGACGCGTTTGTCTGGGCGGCAGAGATCAAGCCTGTGGATAACCACATGGCCGATGCAAAGAGCGCCAGAAGAGCGATAGTCTTCATATTCAGGCCAATCATAAAAACCGGGTTTTATGAGTCAGCGCTGAATGTCTGAAAGCTCCCGAAAGCGTGCTGCACCTTTGATCAGCGCATAGAAAACTGTAGCTCACCGCCCTCGTCGGCGTGGGACGAGAGCGAGGGCTCGTGGCGCTGTGGATAACCGTCGTCGGTCGACCCCTGGAGCAAGCTCAAGGCCTGTGCATTAGATAAGCGTCACCGGTGACGCGGATCATGGGATGAGGGGTGACCTGGCAGGTCTTGATGATCCCGAAACCGTGCCGTTCGTAAAAACGCCGGGCGCCAGTGTTGGCGGCGTAGTCGATCAGGCTCAGGCCATTGAGCCCCAGCTCCTCGGCGCGTTCTTGAGCATGGGCGAGAAACTGCACGCCCAGCCCCCGGTTGCGCCAGCCTTCATGCAGGGCCAGGCTGGAGATGTACAGGGTATCGGGTACCTCCATGTCCGCGTAAGGCGCCAGTACCGGGTCGGTCGTCGGCACCGCCAGTGGATCGTGGCGCATCACGTAGCTGTGCATCATGCCAATGACCTGACCACCAGCCTCGGCAATCAGGCAGTTCTGGTAGGAGAAATCCACGTCGTCCCGGGCGTATCGAATGGCACCTACATCCAGCAAGTCCTGACCGGGCTCGGCTAACTGGCTCCAGATGTAATCCGAAGCGCCCTCTGAGGAAATCTGGAACAGACGCGCAATCGCGCGCGCATCTGCACGCACTGCCGAACGAAACTCAACTGCCATTGTTTTTTCTCTGCCAGATTTATCCAGTCCACATGCAGGAGCAGCCTGCGGCAGCCCCTACAAAAAACGCTAGCGGACCACGCCTTCTTCAATCAACAACTTGAGTATCGCCTCAGCCCCGGCTTGCGCCGTAACGCCTTTGAGCACTTGTCCGCCACCGCCACTGGCTTTCGCCGTTGCTGCTTTCATACGATCGGCGCCGCTCTTGGCCTTGATTACCTTCAGGCGCTTGGGCCGTGGCTTGGCCGGTTGCAGGCTGGCGACCGCGAGCAATTGATCATCGATGACTTCAACTTCCTGCGCTTGCAACACGCCGCGTCGAGCCGGGCCGTAAGCGCTCTGGCGAGGCTTGGGCGCGGCGTTATCCACCGTTGCCAGAAACGGCAGGCGCACCTTGAGCCGACGACGTTGACCGCGCGGCAAAGCCTGCAGCACCAGTGCCGAACCGCCGTCGATGGACTCGACCTGAGCCAGCCCCACCACCAGCGGCCAGCCCAGGCTTTCGGCGAGCAGGAACGGCAACATGCCCGAGCCTTCGCCGGTTTCCGCCTGACTGCCGGTCAACACCACCTGAGCACCGGCATCGCGCAGATACTCGGTCAGCGCCGGTAGTGCATCGGCGCCTTGCGGTTGCTCCAACACATGCAGTTGCTCCAGCCCCATGCCCAGGTAAGCGCGCAATGCAGGCTCGGCGATGTCGCCGGCATGCAGCACTTGCAGGTTATCCCCAGCCAGTTGCAGGCCCAGTTCTACCGCCCGCGCATCCTGTTCCGCGCGGCGCGGCCGACCGGATGTCGGGTGGGCACCGATGGACACCAGGCTGATGATTTTCGTGCTCATAACCCTTTCCTTCCCTTAAGCCGCATCGCGCTTGGCGTCGTTGCGATAAGCCTCTACCGCCTCGATCAAGGCTTGAAGAATCTCCGCGCTCTCACCGATCACCGAGAGGTCCGCACGCTTGATCATGTCGCAGCCAGGATCCAGGTTGATCGCCACCACCTTGTCGCAGGCACCGATGCCTTGCAGGTGCTGGATCGCCCCGGAAATCCCCACTGCCACATAGACCCGTGCGGTGACCCAGGTGCCGGACGCGCCGACCTGACGATCGCGGGCCATGAAGCCATCGTCCACTGCCACCCGCGAGGCGCCTTCGGTCGCGCCGAGGGCTTCGGCGGTCCTGTGGAAAAGCCCCCAGTCCTTGACCCCGTTGCCACCGGAGAAAATGAATTCGGCTTCAGCCATTGGAATTGCCGCCGGGTCCACTGCCACTGCGCCCAGATCTTCGATCCGCGACAGGCTGCGTGCCACGGTTGTGGATAACTCCACCGGCAAGGCTTCGTGACGGGTTTCGCTGACCGGTTCGGCGCACTCGGCAGCCGCCAGAATCAGTCGCGCCAGCGGACGGGCAAGGTCTTGCAGACCCGCACCGGCTCGACCAATGCATTCCTGATCCTTGACCTGCCAGACCCGCGTGGCCGGACGCTCGCCCAGTGCCGCGGCAAAACGCCGACCGAGTTCGCCGCCGCCACTGCGGCTGTCCGGCAGCAACCAGTGACGCGGGCTGAACTGGTTATCCACAGCCCGCAGGCCCTGGACCCGTTGTTCCGGTGCATAACCGTTGAATTCTTCACCTTCCAGCACCAGCAAGCGGTCGACGCCCGCCGTGGCGAAAGCGTTTTCCTTGTGTTCGCCGAACACCACGGCCAGCACCGCACCGTCCTTGCCGGCCAGTTGATGGGCCAGGCCCAGCAGGTCGCGGTCGTGACTGCTCAAGCGACCACCGACCATGTCCGGCACCACGCTGATGTAAAACGCCGGCGCAGCCACCTGATGCAATGGCAACTGCACTTCAACAGCGGCTGAACGTTTGGTCGCGCCACCCTGCTGGGCGCCGCTACGGTCGATACGCTTGATACCGTTGGGGCCGATAAAACCAATGCCATGGGGATTCTTGCGGATGACACCGTTAGGCCCCATCCAGCTGTGTTGCACCGGTTGCATCGCCGCGTGCAGTGGATGCAGGCGGTTGCGCGCGATCCATTCGGCCCGCGGGTCGCGGCGGATAATGTCGCTCATCAGTGCACCTCCGCAGGTTCACGTTTGGCCGGCGCGGCCGGCTTTGCTGCGTCGTCTTCCAGCAGCGCGTCAGCCACCAGTTCGGCAATGTCCTTGATCAGCGGACGGGGTTCGACCACGCCTTCGAGCATCGCCGTGCATTGCGGGCAACCCACGGCCACCAGTTCGGCGCCGGTTTCGCGGATATCGTCCATGCGCATGTCGGGAATACGTTGCTTGCCGGGAATGTCGGTGATCGGCGCACCGCCACCACCGCCGCAGCAGCGCGAACGGAAGCCGGAACGTTGCATCTCTTTCACTTCGATCCCGAGGGCGCGCAACACCTGACGCGGCGCCTCGTACTCGCCGTTGTAGCGGCCGAGGTAGCACGGGTCGTGGTAGGTCACGCTGTCGCCTTTGTGCTGACCGAGATTGAGCGCGCCAGCATCGATGATTTCCGCCATGTAGGTGCTGTGGTGCTGCACCAGGTAGTTGCCATCGAAGGCGCCGTATTCGTTTTTCAGCACGTGGAAGCTGTGCGGATCACAGGTGACAATGCGGTTGAAACTGTATTTGGCCAAGGTCTGGATGTTGCGTTTGGCCAACAGCTGGAAGGTCGCTTCGTCGCCCAGGCGCCGGGCCACGTCACCGCTGTCACGCTCTTCGAGGCCAAGCACGGCGAAGTCGATTTTTGCCGCCTTGAGCACTTTGACGAACGCGCGCAGGGTGCGCTGGTTGCGCATGTCGAAGGCACCGTCGCCGACCCAGAACAGCACGTCGGTGGATTTCTTTTCGCTGAGCAGATTGAGGTTCAAATCTGCCGCCCAGTTCATCCGTCCGCCCGGCGCGAAACCGCCCGGGTTGTCAGTGGCGATCAGGTTTTCCAGGACTTCGGCCCCCTTGTTCGGGGTCGCGCCTTTTTCCAGGGTCAGATGGCGACGCATGTCGACAATGGCATCGACGTGCTCGATCATCATCGGGCATTCCTCGACGCAGGCACGGCAGGTGGTGCATGACCACAGGGTCTCGGCATCCACCAGACCATTGACGATCGGTTGATGCGGATTGCCCGCGTGCTCACCGATGGCCTTGCCCGGATACGGACTGCCGGCGAACTTGGCATCGGTGCCGCCGGCCAGGCCGACGACCATGTCCTGAATCAGTTTTTTCGGGTTCAGTGGCTGGCCGGCGGCGAACGCCGGGCACGCTGCTTCACATTTACCGCACTGCACGCAGGCGTCGAAGCCGAGCAACTGGTTCCAGGTGAAATCCTTGGGTTTTTCCACGCCCAGTGGCGCGGTCGGGTCGTTCAAGTCCAGAGGCTTGAGGCCCGTGGAACGACCGCCACCGAAGCGTTCGGCGCGACGGTGCCAGGCCAGATGCAAGGCGCCGGCGAAGGCGTGCTTCATCGGCCCGCCCCAGGTCATGCCGAAGAACAGTTCCGACACGCCCCACAGCACGCCAACCCCGAGAATCGCCGCCAACAGCCAGCCACCGAAGTTTTCCGGGAGGATGCCCGCCACCGGCAGGGTCAACAGGAAGAACGAGGCCGAGAACGCCAGCAGGCTTTTCGGCAGGCGCATCCACGGGCCTTTCGACAGGCGCGATGGAGGGTTGCGCCGGCGCAGGTAAACAAAGATCGCACCGACGAACATCACCGCCGTCATCAGCAGCAACGCATAGCCGAGCAAGCGGTTATGCAGGCCGAAACCGTGCACCACAATCGCCAGCACGATGGACGCTACCGCACCGCCGGCCGTAGCGACGTGGGTGTTGGCAATGTATTTGTCCCGCGCCACTACGTGGTGCAAGTCGACCATGTAGCGCTTGGGCATGGCGAACAGGCCGCCGATCAGGTCGACTTTCGAAGCCCGGCCCCGGCGCCACATGGCCACCCGCCGCAACGCGCCCAGGACACCAAGACCCAGGGCGGCGAACAGCAGGATTGGAAGAAGGGTGTTCAACATGGTGAAGCTCCCAAAGACCGCAGGGTCTTGCAGGCCAAACTACCTGGATGCCTTGCCAGATTCCTTGTAGGAGCGAGCTCGCTCGCGAAAAACCTGAGAACGTCGCGTTAAATCAGATTCCCCGCGTCATCGTTCACGTCCATCGCGAGCAAGCTCGCTCCTACAAGGGTTATCCACAAGCTCTTAGAAATCCTTGCACAACCGCAGCGCGTCGTAGATCGCCGCATGCACGTTGCGCTGTGCCACGCAGTCACCGATGCGGAACAGCAGGTAGCCGTCGCCGCTCTGCGCAAGGCAAGGTTGCGGCTTGATCGCGAACAAGGCTTCGACGTCGATCTGGCCTTTGTTGCGCGAGCCTTCCTTCAGGGCGTAGTAGATTTCCTCGTCCGGGCGCACACCGTTTTCGATGACCACCTGGTCCACCACCCGCTCCTCTTTGGCACCGGTGTATTCGTTCTCCAGCACCGCCACCAGCTTGTCGCCTTCGCGGTAAACCTTCTCCAGCATCATGTCGCCGGTCATGATCACTTCTTTCGGGTACATGCTGCGGTAGTACGTCGGGAACGACGTGCCGCCAATCGC
This sequence comes from Pseudomonas sp. A-B-19, assembly GCF_019947515.1. NCBI lineage: Bacteria > Pseudomonadati > Pseudomonadota > Gammaproteobacteria > Pseudomonadales > Pseudomonadaceae > Pseudomonas > Pseudomonas sp. A-B-19. The sequence goes on along the minus strand of NZ_JAGYGN010000011.1, from coordinate 172,209 downwards.
CACGCCCGGCTTGATGTCGTCGGTGACGATCTCGACCTGGCTGCCCTTGTCCGCAATGAAGTCGGCGGTAGACATGCCGGTGAACTCGCAAATGGTGTCGTAGACCAGAACGTTCTTGCCAGGCGCCACCTTGCCGTCAAGCACATCCCAGCTGCTGACCACCAGGCCTTCAGCCGCACCCCAGTGTTCGTTCTGCTCGATGAACGGATGCCCACCGACGGCCAGCACCACCACGTCTGGACGCAGGTCCATGATGGTCGGCGCATCCGCCGCAGTGCCCAGGCGCAGATCGACTTTCAACCGGGCCAGTTCCAGTTGGTACCAGCGGGTGATACCGGCAATCTGGTCCCGTTGCGGTGCTTTCGAAGCGGTGGTGATTTGGCCGCCGATGAATTCTTTCTTCTCGAACAGGGTCACGTTGTGGCCACGTTCGGCGGCAACACGAGCGGCTTCCATCCCCGCAGGGCCGGCACCAACTACCACCACTTTGCGTTTCACACCGGTGGTTTTCTCGATGATGTGTGGCAGGCCCATGTATTCACGGGAAGTGGCGGCGTTCTGGATGCACAACACATCCAGGCCCTGGTATTGACGGTCGATGCAGTAGTTGGCGCCGACACACTGCTTGATCTGGTCGATCTGGCCCATCTTGATCTTGGCGATCAGGTGCGGGTCGGCGATGTGGGCGCGGGTCATGCCGACCATGTCGACGTAACCGCCTTCCAGAATCCGCGTGGCCTGGTTCGGGTCCTTGATGTTCTGTGCGTGCAGCACCGGAACCTTGACCACTTCCTTGATCCCGGCCGCCAGGTGCAGGAACGGCTCGGGCGGGTAACTCATGTTCGGAATCACGTTGGCCAGGGTGTTGTGAGTGTCGCAACCCGAGCCGACGACGCCGATGAAATCGAGCATGCCGGTGTCGTCGTAATACTTGGCGATCTGCTTCATGTCTTCGTGGGACAGGCCGTCCGGGTGGAACTCATCACCGCAGATACGCATGCCCACGCAGAAGTCGTCACCGACCTCGGCGCGCACGGCTTTCAAGACTTCCAGGCCGAACTTCATGCGGCCTTCGAAGGTACCGCCCCATTCGTCGGTACGCTTGTTGACGCGCGGGCTCCAGAACTGGTCGATCATGTGCTGGTGCACGGCCGACAATTCCACGCCGTCCAGGCCACCGGCCTTGGCACGACGCGCAGCCTGCGCATAGTTGCCGATCACCCGCCAGATTTCTTCCGGCTCGATGGTCTTGCAAGTGGCACGGTGCACCGGCTCACGCACGCCCGACGGCGACATCAACGTTGGCCAGTTGAAACCGTCCCAACGCGAGCGACGACCCATGTGGGTAATCTGGATCATGATCTTGGCGCCGTGCTTGTGCATGGCATCGGCCAGATTCTGGAAGTGCGGAATGATGCGGTCGGTGGACAGGTTCACCGAGCTCCACCACTCCTGCGGGCTGTCGATCGCCACGACAGACGAGCCGCCACAAATCGCCAGGCCGATCCCGCCCTTGGCTTTCTCTTCGTAATACTTGACGTACCGGTCGGTGGTCATGCCGCCGTCGGTGGCATAAACCTCGGCGTGCGCGGTGCTGAGCACGCGGTTGCGGATGGTCAGTTTGCCAATTTGAATTGGCTGGAACATTGCTTCGAAAGCCATGGCGGGTTCCTCGACTTACAACGGCTTGACGGTGAACAAACCGTCTTCGTGGCCCTCTTCGGAGCCACCGTAGACTTGCTCGGCCACGGTGCGGATCTTGCTGCCGCGAGCGGCGAGGATCTGGTCCATAGCCCCTGCAAACCAGCCAGTGAACATGTAGTCGACCTTGCGTCCGACCTTGCCGTACACGTAAACGAACGCCGAGTGTTCGAGCTTGACGCTGGCGGTGCCTTTGTCGAGGTCGATGTCCTGAATCTTGAACAGGCCCCAGCCGCGCTGCGACAGGCGCTTCATGTAGTGCTCGAACACCGCGACGCCTTCCAGGCCGTGGCATTCGGCTTCTTTTTCACACCAGTGCCAGGCGGACTTGTAGCCGGCCTTGTAGAGGATTTCGGCATAGGCTTCAGCGCCCAGCACTTCCTCGATGCCCATGTGGTTGTTGACGAAGAAATGACGCGGCACATACAGCATCGGCAGGGCGTCGGAAGTCCAGACACCGGTTTCGCTGTCGACTTCGATTGGCAATTGCGGGGCGATCTTGGCCATGAAAACTTGACTCCGGAAAATTCGTTGTGTTGCCCGCTGCACGGGCGGCAGCGGGAAAGGATTCAGAAAAGCGGCGGCTTATTCGCCCCAGACATCTTTCAAGACGTTGACCCAGTTCTCGCCCATGATCTTGCGCACTACGCGCTCGGAATGGCCGCGCTTGAGCAGGGTCTCGGTCAGGTTCGGGAACTCGCCCACGGTGCGGATGCCCAGCGGGTTGATGATCTTGCCGAAGCTGGTCAGGCGGCGGGCGTAGCCCTTGTCGTGGGTCAGGTATTCGAAGAAGTCCTGGCCATGGCCCTGGGTGAAGTCGGTGCCGATGCCGATGGCGTCTTCGCCAACCAGGTTCATGGTGTATTCGATCGCTTCGGCATAGTCGTCGATGGTCGAATCGATGCCCTTGGCCAGGAACGGCGCGAACATGGTCACCCCGACGAAACCGCCGTGGTCGGCAATGAACTTCAGCTCTTCATCGGACTTGTTGCGCGGGTGCTCCTTGAGCCCCGACGGCAGGCAGTGGGAGTAGCAGACCGGCTTCTTGGATTCGAGGATGACTTCTTCGGAAGTCTTGGAGCCGACGTGGGACAGGTCGCACATTACGCCGACCCGGTTCATCTCGGCGACGATTTCACGACCGAAGCCCGACAGGCCGCCATCACGCTCGTAGCAACCGGTACCGACCAGGTTCTGGGTGTTGTAGCACATCTGCACAATACCGACGCCGAGCTGCTTGAAGACCTCGACGTAGCCGATCTGGTCTTCAAACGCGTGAGCATTCTGGAAGCCGAAGAGGATGCCGGTCTTGCCCTGTTCCTTGGCCTTGCGGATATCGTCGGTGGTACGCACCGGAATCACCAGGTCGCTGTTCTCGCGGATCAGCTTCTGGCTCGCGGCGATGTTGTTGACGGTGGCCTGAAAGCCCTCCCACACCGACACCGTGCAGTTGGCCGCGGTCAAACCGCCCTTGCGCATGTCTTCGAACAGTTCACGGTTCCACTTGGCAATAATCAGCCCGTCGATAACGATGCTGTCGGCGTGCAATTCGGCTGGGCTCATCAGGCTGTCCCCTTGTTAGCGATTCATGCGCCGAATCGTCTGCCGGCGCTTTGGGGCCAGCATATGCCTCGGTGCCTAAGCAGCCGGGTGCAAAAACGACAGGGGAATTGCCGAAAGCGTCAATCCGCGACAAAGGGTCGTCGCCAGGCACTATCACCGACCTGTTCAAGGCCCTCGGCTTGGGCCAGAATTCGCCGCATCACTGGAATAGAGCGGCGACCTGAATGAAATCCATCCTTCTGGCTTTGGCACTGATTGCAACCGGCGTACACGCAGCCGAGGTGTCCGACGACAACCCGTGCGACAAAGTCGAAAACGACGTCCAGACCCTCGAATGCTCGGCCTTCAGCAAAACCACCGCTGAAGACCTGCTCAAGGAAAACCTCCAGGGCCTGAACGACCGCATGCAGTCGCAGTACGGCAAAAACCCGACGCAACTGGCCGACATCACCGGCAGAATCAAAGCCGCCCAACAGCAATGGCTGAAGACCCGCGACGCAGATTGCGCCGTCGAAGCCTTCCCGGCCACCGCTGGCAGCAAGGCGTTCACCATTGCCCAGAACGATTGCGTGGCGCGGATGAGTGATGAACGGTCGGAGTTTTTGGAGTCGATCGGGCAGGAGTGATCCGTTTCCCGGCCAGCTTGAACTGTAAGCTGCACACCCTCTGTCACTAATGGGATTGAACATGAAAGTCTGCGGCATCGAAATCAAAGGCAGCGAAGCGATCATCGCCGTGGCCACGCTGGACGGTCAGGCGCTGGGCCATGTCGCGCTCGCCACCAAGAAAATTGCCCTGGACGATGACGATGAAGCCGCCAACGTCAAAGTGTTCGCCGCTCAGGTCGCTTCGTTTGTCCGTGAGAACTCCATCGACCGCATCGCGATCAAGAAGCGCAGCAAGAAAGGCGAGTTCGCCGGCGGGCCGACCACGTTCAAGATCGAGGGGGTTTTCCAGTTGCTGGAAAATTGCGAGGTAGCCCTGCTGTCGCCGCAGACCATCAATGCACAGGCCAAGAAGCACAACTTCGAACTGCCGGGGACGCTGAACAAGTATCAGCATGAGGCCTATAAGGCAGCGTGTTCGGCGTTGGTGAAGAAGTAACCTGATCCTCCAGGCACCAAAGAACTAATGTGGGAGCGAGCTTGCTCGCGATGGCAGTGTATCAGTCAATATCAATGTGTCTGACAGACCGCTATCGCGAGCAAGCTCGCTCCCACAGGTTTCTCCAGTGTTTTCAGAATCACGCTTTGGCGGTACGCCGATCCTCCCGCGGGCAGCGCTCATACTTCGCCCGATAACTGCGGGTGAAATAAGACGGCGACTCAAACCCGCAGGCAATGCTCACTTCCAGCACGCTCATGTCCGTCTGGCGCAGCAACTGCCGCGCTTTTTCCAGCCTTAATCGCAAGTAGAAATTGCTCGGCGTGTCGTTCAGGTGCAAACGAAAAAGGCGCTCCAACTGTCGCCGCGTCACCTTGATCGATTCCGCCAGTTCCAAAGTGCTCAGCGGCGGTTCGCTGTGCTGCTCCATCTCGCCAATCACATGCACCAGCTTCTTGTTGCTGATGCCGTAGCGTGTGGCGACTTCCATGCGCTGGTGGTCTTTGCGCGGGCGGATACGGCCGAGTACGAATTGTTCGCTGACCTGGATCGCCAGGTCGGGACCATGGGCCTGGGCGATCAGATCCAGCATCAAATCGATGGAAGCCGTGCCACCAGCAGAAGTGATGCGCCGACGGTCGATCTCGAACAGTTCCTGGGTGACGCTGAGCTGTGGATAGGATTCCTTGAAGGCATCGATGGCTTCCCAGTGCAGGGTCAGGCGATGGCCGTCGAGCAGGCCGGCTTCGGCAAGGATGAAGCTGCCGGTGTCGATGGCGCCGAGGGTCACGCCTTCGTTGTCCAGGCGGCGCAGCCAGTGTTCCAGTGCCGGGGTAGTGAACTTCAGGGGTTCGAAACCGGCGACCACCAACAGCGTCGCACCTTTCTTCAGCGGCTCCAGCGCCGCATCGGCGTTGACCGACATGCCGTTGCTCGCCAGCACCGCCCCGCCATCGGCGCTCAGTACATGCCAGCGATAGAGCTCGCCGCGAAAGCGATTGGCGACCCGCAGCGGCTCGATGGCCGAGATAAATCCGATGGCCGAGAAACCCGGCATCAACAAGAAGTAGAAATCCTGGGACATGGGACGCACTCGATTGGCGGGAAGCGAGAGGGCGGGGAACGTGAGGACGTTGATACGCCAGTTGCAAGCTGCATTCAAGAGCACAGGTCGCTGCAGTGCAAGAGCTGGTCGCCGCAGTGCGCTTTCACGGCCGCCTGGCTGCGTAACTTGGCATCACCGGCGCATCAGACACCGGAACTCACAATAAACGAACTGCCGAGGAACCTGAGAATGAAACGACTGATCAGCAGCTGTGTTCTAGCACTCAGTGGTACCGCTTTGCTGAGCGCCAGTGTCATGGCCGCCGAACCCGCCGCGTGCCAGAACGTGCGCATGGGTGTAGTGAACTGGACCGACGTGATCGCGACCAGTGCCATGACCCAGGTATTGCTCGATGGCCTCGGCTACAGCACCAAACAAACCAGCGCCTCCCAGCAAATCATCTTCGCCGGGATCCGCGACCAGCGTCTGGACCTGTTCCTCGGCTACTGGAACCCGCTGATGACCCAGACCATCACCCCCTTCGTCGACGCCAAACAGGTCAAGGTGCTTGAAGCGCCAAGCCTGCAGGATGCCCGCGCGACCCTCGCCGTACCGACCTACCTCGCCGACAAGGGCCTGAAAACCTTCGCTGACATCGCCAAATTCGAAAAAGAACTGGGCGGCAAGATCTACGGCATCGAGCCTGGCTCGGGCGCCAACACCCAGATCAAGGCCATGATCTCCAAGAACCAGTTCGGCCTCGGCAAGTTCCAGTTGGTCGAGTCCAGCGAAGCCGGCATGCTCGCCGCCGTGGATCGCGCCGTGCGTCGCAACGAAGCCGTGGTGTTCTTCGGCTGGGCGCCGCACCCGATGAACGTCAACGTGAAAATGACCTACCTCACCGGCAGCGACGATGCCCTCGGCCCGAACGAAGGCAAGGCCACCGTGTGGACCGTCACCGCACCGACATACGCCGAGCAATGCCCGAACATCGGTCGCCTGCTGAGCAACCTGACGTTCACCGCCGAAGACGAGAGCCGGATGATGCAGCCGCTGCTGGATCACAAGGACGCTTTCGAATCCGCCAGGCAATGGCTCAAGGATCACCCACAGGACAAAAAGCGCTGGCTTGAAGGCGTCACCACCTTCGATGGCAAACCGGCCGCTGAAAACCTGCAACTGACCAGTAAATAAACCCGAACCAACCACCGTCTCGCAGCCCCGACGGGCTGCGAACGGGACCACCACGCCTGGCCAAAACCAAAAACTCGCCTGTAAGGAACCGCCAAATGAACCACGACGTCATCATCACCTGCGCACTCACCGGTGCTGGCGACACGACCAGCAAGAGCCCACACGTGCCGGTCACCCCGAAACAAATCGCCGCTGCCGCCGTGGAAGCCGCCAAGGCCGGTGCCACCGTGGTTCACTGCCATGTGCGCGACCCGCAAACCGGCAAGTTCAGCCGTGACGTGGCGCTGTACCGCGAAGTGATGGAGCGCATCCGCGAGGCAGACGTGGACATCATCGTCAACCTCACTGCCGGCATGGGCGGCGACCTGGAAATCGGCGGTGGCGAGAATCCGATGGAGTTCGGCCCGAACACCGATCTGGTCGGCCCGCTGACCCGCCTGGCCCACGTCGAAGAATTGCTGCCGGAAATCTGCACCCTAGATTGCGGCACCCTGAACTTCGGCGACGGCGACACCATTTATGTCTCCACCCCGGCGCAACTGCGCGCGGGTGCCAAACGCATTCAAGAGCTGGGCGTTAAAGCCGAGCTCGAAATCTTCGACACCGGTCACCTGTGGTTCGCCAAGCAGATGATCAAGGAAGGCCTGCTCGACAACCCGTTGTTCCAGCTGTGCCTGGGCATCCCTTGGGGCGCGCCAGCGGACACCACCACCATGAAAGCCATGGTCGACAACCTGCCGGCCGATGCGGTCTGGGCCGGCTTCGGTATCGGTCGCATGCAGATGCCGATGGCAGCGCAAGCGGTACTGCTTGGCGGCAACGTGCGCGTCGGCCTGGAAGACAACCTGTGGCTGGACAAGGGCGTGCTGGCGACCAACGGTCAACTGGTCGAGCGTGCCGGCGAAATCCTCAGCCGCCTCGGCGCCCGCGTCCTGACCCCGGCTGAGGGCCGGGCAAAAATGGGCCTGACCAAACGCGGTTGATCAAACCTACGCATACCCCTGTGGGAGGGCTTTTGTGGCGAGGAGGCTTGCCCCCTCGCCACAGAGCCCGCCCCCACAAGGGATCACCAAACTCTTCAGGAAGTCACCATGAGCTTTATCACCGAAATCAAAACCTTCGCAGCGCTGGGCAGTGGTGTCATTGGCAGCGGCTGGGTATCCCGCGCCCTCGCCCATGGTCTGGATGTAGTGGCCTGGGACCCGGCACCCGGCGCCGAAGCCGCCTTGCGCAAACGCGTCGCCAATGCCTGGGGCGCACTGGAGAAACAAGGCCTGGCGCCGGGTGCATCGCAGGATCGCCTGCGCTTTGTCGCGACCATCGAAGAGTGCGTGCGCGATGCCGATTTCATTCAGGAGAGCGCCCCGGAACGACTGGAGCTGAAACTGGACCTGCACAGCAAAATCAGCGCAGCAGCCAAGCCCAATGCATTGATCGGCTCCAGCACCTCCGGCCTGTTGCCGAGCGAGTTCTACGAGAGCGCCACGCACCCGGAGCGCTGCGTGGTCGGTCACCCGTTCAACCCGGTTTATCTGCTGCCGTTGGTGGAAGTGGTCGGCGGCAAAAACACCGCCCCTGAAGCGGTGCAAGCCGCGATGAAGGTCTATGAATCCCTGGGGATGCGCCCGCTGCATGTGCGCAAGGAAGTGCCGGGCTTCATCGCCGACCGTCTGCTCGAGGCGCTGTGGCGTGAGGCTCTGCACCTGGTCAACGACGGCGTGGCGACCACCGGTGAAATCGACGATGCCATCCGCTTCGGCGCCGGTTTGCGCTGGTCGTTCATGGGTACGTTCCTGACTTACACCCTGGCCGGTGGCGATGCCGGCATGCGTCACTTCATGGCCCAGTTTGGCCCGGCGTTGCAATTGCCGTGGACCTACCTGCCGGCACCGGAGCTGACCGACAAGCTGATCGATGACGTGGTCGATGGCACCAGCGATCAACTGGGCAAACACAGCATTTCGGCGCTGGAGCGCTATCGTGATGACTGCCTGCTGGCGGTGCTGGAAGCGGTGAAGACCACCAAAGCCAAGCATGGCATGGCGTTCGCCGACTGAACACTGCAACCCCTGTAGGAGCTGGCTTGCCAGCGAAGACGCCAGTGCCTCCACCGCCATTTTTTTGCGGTGCTGAAATCGCCTTCGCCGGCAAGCCGGCTCCTACAGGTATTCATGACCTCAGGATTTGATGACATGCCCACCCTCACCACCTACCAAACCACCATCATCCCCGACTGGGTCGACTACAACGGCCACCTTCGCGACGCCTTCTACCTGCTGATTTTCAGCTACGCCACCGACGCGCTGATGGATCGCCTGGGCCTGGACAGCAACAGCCGCGAAGCCAGCGGCAACTCGCTGTTCACCCTCGAACTGCACCTCAACTACCTGCACGAAGTGAAGCTCGACGCGCAAGTCGAAGTGCACACCCAAATCATCGCCCACGACAGCAAGCGCGTGCACCTCTATCACAGCCTGCATCTGGTCGGTGATGCCCGGGAACTGGCAGGCAACGAACAGATGCTGCTGCACGTGGATCTCGCCGGGCCGCGTTCGGCGCCGTTCAGCGAACTGTCCTTGAGCCGGCTGCAAGCCATCGTCGCCGAACAGGTAGACCTGCCAGCACCCGAGTACATTGGCCGAGTGATCGCATTACCCCCAAAAAAATAACAAGGAGATCGCCATGAACACCGCCGCTGCATTTGCCGACTTTCGTACCTATCCGTTGATCAGCGCGCTGACTGGCGCGCAGACTCTGGCGGACCGTGTTCTGGTGAAGTGGGCCGATAACCGTGTCAGCCCTTTCCATCATCAATGGCTGCGGGACAACTGCCCGTGCCCGCAATGCGTCTACACGGTGACCCGCGAGCAAGTACTGGAAATCGTCGATGTGGCTCAAGATCTGATGCCTGACCAAGTGCGCATCGATGATGAAGGTTGCCTCTCGATTGATTGGCAGGACGGCCACTGCAGCCGCTTCGACCCCGGCTGGCTGCGCGCCCACGCCTATGACGATGATTCCCGCGCCGAGCGCCAGCAGCGCAAGCCGAAAGCCAGGCTCTGGCACAACGATTTGCAGTTGCCGGTGTTCGAGTATCAAGCGCTGATGAACGACACCAACGCCTTGTTGCAATGGTTGTTGGCGGTACGGGATGTCGGATTGACCCAGGTCCGTGGTGTACCCACCGAGCCCGGCGCCCTGAAACTGATCGCCCAACGGATTTCCTTCATCCGCGAGAGCAATTTCGGCGTGCTGTTCAACGTGCAATCCAAGGCCGACGCCGACAGCAACGCCTACACCGCGTTCAACCTGCCGCTGCACAGCGACTTGCCAACCCGTGAGTTGCAACCGGGGCTGCAGTTCCTGCATTGCCTGATCAATGACGCCGAGGGCGGCGAGAGCATTTTCGTCGATGGTTTTGCCATCGCCGACGCCTTGCGTCGGGAGGATCCGGAATCCTTCAAGAGTCTCTGCGAGATCCCGGTGGAGTTTCGCAACAAGGATCGTCACAGCGACTACCGCTGCCTGGCGCCGATCATTGCCCTGGATGCGTTGGGGCAGGTGTCGGAAATCCGCATGGCGAACTTTCTGCGCGGACCGTTCGATGCGTCGGTGGAACAGATGCCCAGGCTCTATCGCGCCTACCGGCGCTTTATCGCGATGACCCGCGAGCCTCGATTCAGGTTGATGCAGCGGCTCAATCCCGGGGAGCTGTGGTGCTTCGACAACCGCCGCACCCTGCATGCCCGCAACGCCTTCGACCCGGCCACCGGGGCGCGGCATTTCCAGGGTTGCTATGTCGACCGGGATGAGTTGTTGTCGCGCATCCTCGTGTTGCAACGTTAAACCGAGTCATCGTTCATCGCGAGCAAGCTCGCTCCCACATTCGATCACATTCCTCTGGGAGAACTCGGTCAACTGTGGGAGCGAGCTTGCTCGCGATGGCGCCTGGACAGACACCTCATATTTCCCTGATTCACAGACAAAAAAAGCCCCGATCAAGCCGTGACAGGATCGAGGCAGAGGGTACTGTTGAGGAGCTGCCATGCGAGGGTGACCAAACCTTCGTGAAGCGAGCTGAGTCCAGTGTGCCCACTACCCCGCGAGCCAGGTTAGCCGAAAACGACATGTTCATAACCAATCGAGCCATTGCGACAATTCGTCCTTGCCGACACCCGGCACCCCTACCAGAATCGAACCACGACACCGTTCCCTGAAGAAGGATTGCGTCATGATGCACGCCGATTTGATAGACCAGGAAGACCTGTTGGGCCAGCTCAAGGCGTTGGGATTCAACGTACCCAATGGAGCCACCGCCGAGCAGGCTTGCGAGTGCGTGGTAAGGGGCCTGGACGATGCTCGGGCGTATGAGCTTCGCAAGATGGTCAAGGAGATGTACACCAGCAGCGCGACGATCCTGCCGGCAGTGCGCCAGGCCATCGACAAACAATTGCTGCCGGCGTTGTCGGAGTACCAGCAGAGCCATCGCGGCTGACAGAAAATCAAAAGATCGCAGCCTGCGGCAGCTCCTACAGTTGAAACACGTTCCCTGTAGGAGCTGCCGCAGGCTGCGATCTTTTAATGGCTTCTCGGTTTAAATCCTAACGCTGGCAAACGTCGACTCATTACGCGCCTGGCTCAGCGCCGACAACGGCCCGGACAACGGCGACAGCACCAGCGCTTGCGGCAGCGGCATCATCGCCACCTGCTGGGTCGTGTTGGACCCTACGCGCTCGTCACGCGGTGGAATGCCGAAGTATTCGCGGTAGCACTTGGAGAAGTGCGGCGTGGACACGAAACCGCACACCGACGCTACTTCGATGATCGACATCGGCGTTTGCTTGAGCAATTGCCGGGCGCGGATCAGGCGCAGCTTCAGGTAATAGCGCGACGGCGAACAGTGCAGGTACTTCTGGAACAGCCGCTCGAGCTGACGACGGGACACCGCGACATACACCGCCAGTTCGTCGAGGTCGATCGGCTCTTCGAGGTTGGCCTCCATCAGCGCCACGATTTCCTGCAATTTCGGCTGGTTGGTGCCGAGCATGTGCTTGAGTGGCACACGCTGGTGATCCTGCTCGTTGCGGATACGCTCGTAGACGAACATCTCGGAAATGGCGGCCGACAGTTCACGCCCGTGATCGCGGCTGATCAGGTGCAGCATCATGTCCAGCGGCGCGGTGCCGCCCGAGCTGGTGAAACGGTTACGGTCGAGGGTGAACAGCCGGGTGCTCATGGCTACCCGTGGGAAAGCTTCCTGCATCGCGGCCAGACATTCCCAGTGCACGCTGCAATCGAAACCGTCGAGCAGGCCGGCGCAGGCCAGGGCCCAGCTGCCGGTGCACACCGCGCCGAGGCGGCGGGACTGGCGAGCCTGGCTTTGCAGCCAGGACACGTGTTCGCGGGTCACCGTGCGCTGGATGCCGATGCCACCGCAAACAATCACGGTGTCCATTGGCGGGGCCTTGTGCATGGAGGCGTCGGGGGTGATCTGCAGGCCGTCACTGGCCCAGACCTGACCGCCATCGACGGTCAGGGTGGTCCAGCGATACAGCTCGCGACCGGACAACTGGTTGGCCATGCGCAGGGGTTCCACTGCGGAGGCCAGGGAAATCAGCGTGAAATTGTCCAGCAGCAGAAAGCCGATGGATTGAGGCGCACGGTTCTGGGGTTGGGCCCCGGAGTTGAACGTCGTCATCGCGGTATCTCCTCACACAAAGCGGGTGATGGCCTCAGGCGGAGGCTCTTGTTATGGCCATCGTTCTCGCGTGGGAGACGGGCTTTGTAATGACAGAGCAATTGCCATGCCTATTTTTGAATGTGCGTTCAATAACTCCTGAAAACGACGTCGGAATGTGACTACATATGTCTTGCAAGGCAGGGGGATTTAAATGGCCATCAGGGCTGGCAAGCGCACTGGCCCACACGCTGTGAGCAATTCGGTAGCACTTGTGGGAACGGCGTTGCGCCGAGTCGGAAGGAGTGTCACCGCAGGCACGGGTGACGAGCGGTCGGAGCTCTGGATGAGACCCGACCACCGGTGACACGGGTTATCTGTTAGCGACGCGCCAAAAGGTGGCGCGTTTTAAATCGGGTGTTCACTTAGCGCGCAGTTTTGACTGGTCTGACGGTGTGTAGGAGCTGGCTTGCCAGCGAAGAGGCCAGTACATCCGACACATCTTCAGTGGTAGAGCCACCGCTTTCGCTGGCAAGCCAGCTCCTACAGGGACAGGTGTGTCAGCACTCGACGGCGCTAACCGCCAACCCACCCCGCGATGTCTCTTTATATTTGTCATGCATATCGGCACCGGTATCGCGCATGGTGCGGATCACCCGGTCCAGCGAAATAAAGTGCTGGCCATCGCCCCGCAATGCCATTTGCGCGGCATTGATCGCTTTCACCGCAGCAATCGCGTTGCGCTCGATGCATGGCACCTGGACCAGTCCACCGACCGGGTCGCAGGTCAGGCCGAGGTTGTGCTCCAGACCGATCTCCGCCGCGTTGCACAGTTGCTCCGGTGTGGCGCCAAGAATTTCCGCCAGCCCGGCCGCCGCCATGGCGCAGGCCGAACCGACTTCGCCCTGGCAACCGACTTCGGCACCGGAGATCGAGGCGTTCTTCTTGCACAGGATTCCCACTGCCGCCGCACTGAGGAAGTAATCCACGACATTGGCGTCGGTCACCGCTTCGCTGAACTTCATGAAGTAGTGCAGTACCGCCGGAATGATCCCCGCCGCGCCGTTGGTCGGTGCCGTGACCATGCGCCCGCCGGCGGCGTTTTCTTCGTTGACCGCCAGGGCGAACAGGTTGACCCACTCCATGGCGCTCAAGGTCGAGCCGATCACGTTGGGTTTGTTCAGTTCCTGCAGGCTGCGGTGCAGCTTGGCCGCACGACGGCGCACGTTCAGCCCGCCGGGCAGGATGCCTTCGTGCTTCAGGCCTTGTTCGACGCAATCTTGCATGGCGCGCCAGAGCTTCATCAGGCCGCTGCGGATTTCGTCCTCGCTGCGCCACACCCTCTCGTTAGCCATCATTAACTCAGCCACGCGCAGCTTGTGCTTTTTGCACAGCTCCAGCAGCTCGGCCGCACTGGAAAAGTCATAAGGCAACACAGTGCGGTCGAGGTCGACGACACCGCTGGAGGCCTGAGCCTCATCGACGACAAAACCGCCGCCGACCGAATAGTAGGTGTCGCGATGCAACTCGCCGTCATCACCCTCGACAACCAAAGTCATGGCGTTGGGGTGGAATGGCAGGTTCTCGTCGATCAGGCGCATGTCCCGGGCCCAGATGAAGGACACCGGCAAGCGACTGTCGAGCAACAGCGTATCGGTTTCACGCAGGGTGGCGATGCGCATGCCGATTTGCGACGGATCGATCGCATCCGGCCACTCACCCATCAGGCCCATGATCACGGCATTGTCGCTGCCGTGGCCGATACCGGTGGCCGACAAAGAGCCGAACAGTTGGACTTCGACACGCCGCACCTGCTCAAGCAACCCGCGCTCACGCAGGCCTTGCACAAACAAAGCCGCCGCCCGCATAGGCCCCACGGTATGTGAACTGGAAGGGCCGATGCCGATTTTGAACAAGTCGAAAACACTGATAGCCATTACTGCCGAACTCCTGGATGGGCCCACTGCGCACGCAAAAGCGCACGGTGACGGAGCTGCTACGCTCAAGCTGCAATCCGCCGAGATGAGCGCATCATCAAGCTTTTATCCAGTTGTTCGACGTCTCTAACCGACGCACTCATGCCCAGCAGCGCCGCGTGTCTTTTACGCCGTGTTTTCGCCGTTTTTTTGCGATTCAGAGGGGGAAATCGGGCTGAAAAAATCTGTAAACGACGTCACCGACACTGGATGCGACCATCCCTGTACTGGATACGACGCACCCTGTAGGCGTCAGATTTTCACTGGTACATGATCATATCGACTCGATTGCAAGGCGACGTGGTAGAGCTGTCTCCAGAACGCCATCCAACCGCAACCTATAAGTGCGGTGGTCCAGTCGGAACACTGCCAAAAAAAACACCAAGGAGTCCATCCATGAAAGGTTCCCCGTCGTTGTTGTTGGCCGCCATGCTTAGTCTGCCGGTTCTGGCGCAAGCCGCAGAACCGGCACAGTGCAGCACCGTAAACTTCTCCGATGTCGGCTGGACCGACATCACCGCGACTACCGCGACCACCAGCGTTGTGCTCAACGCCCTTGGCTACAAGACCAAGACCACCATGATTTCCGTTCCCGTGACCTACAAGTCGCTGGCCGACGGCAAGAACATGGACGTGTTCCTGGGCAACTGGATGCCGACCATGGAAAACGACATCAAGGCCTACCGCGATGCCGGCACCGTGGAAACCGTGCGTACCAACCTCAAGGGCGCCAAGTACACCCTCGCCGTCCCTCAAGCGCTGTACGACAAGGGGCTGCATGACTTCGCCGATATCGCCAAATTCAAGAAAGAGCTCGATGGCAAGATCTACGGCATCGAGCCTGGCAACGACGGCAACCGTCTGATCCAGAGCATGATCGACAAGGATGCCTTCGGCCTGAAGACCGCCGGTTTCAAAGTCGTCGAATCCTCCGAAGCAGGCATGCTGTCGCAGGTCGACCGCGCGCAGAAACGCGACACCGCCGTGGTGTTCCTCGGCTGGGCGCCGCACCCGATGAACAAGCGTTTCAAGATTCAATACCTGACCGGTGGTGATGACTTCTTCGGCCCGGACTTTGGTGCCGCCACCGTAGCGACCAACACCCGCAAGGGTTACGCACAGGAGTGCAGCAACGTCGGTCAGCTGCTGAAGAACCTGGAGTTCACCGTCGACATGGAGAGTGAACTGATGGGCAACATCCTGGACGACAAGATGAAGCCTGACGCGGCCGCCAAGGCCTGGCTGAAAAAGAATCCACAGGTGCTCGATACCTGGCTCGCTGGCGTGACCACCATTGACGGTAACCCTGGCCTGGAGGCCGTGAAAGCCAAACTGGCCAAGTAATCGCTTATGCCGGGCGGCCTCGGCCGTCCGGGCTGTTAATTACCTTGCATGCGGACGTTCACTACCATGCTGATTGATCAGAAAATACCCTTAGGCCAGTACATCGCGGGCTTCGTTGAATGGTTGACGCAACACGGCGCCAGCACCTTCGACGCAATCGCCGTGACACTGGAAACGATGATCCACGGCGTGACGTTTGCGCTGACCTGGTTCAACCCGCTGGCACTGATCGGCCTAATCGCACTACTGGCACACTTCATTCAACGCAAATGGGGTCTGACCGCGTTTGTCGTTGCCTCCTTTCTGCTGATCCTCAATCTGGGGTACTGGCAGGAAACCATGGAAACCCTCGCCCAGGTGCTGTTCGCCACCCTGGTCTGCGTGGTCATCGGCGTGCCGCTGGGCATCGTCGCCGCGCACAAGCCGATGTTCTATACTTTAATGCGTCCGGTACTCGATCTGATGCAGACCGTACCGACCTTCGTGTACCTCATTCCTACCCTGACCCTCTTCGGGCTGGGTGTGGTCCCGGGCCTGATCTCCACGGTGGTGTTCGCGATTGCCGCGCCCATCCGCCTGACTTACCTGGGTATCCGCGATGTACCGGAAGAATTGATGGACGCCGGCAAGGCCTTTGGCTGCTCGCGCCGTCAGCTGCTCTCGCGAATCGAACTGCCCCACGCCATGCCAAGCATCGCGGCAGGCATCACCCAGTGCATCATGCTGTCCCTTTCGATGGTGGTGATCGCGGCACTGGTGGGCGCCGATGGCCTGGGCAAACCGGTGGTCAACGCACTGAACACTGCCGATATCGCCCTGGGCTTCGAAGCAGGCCTGGCGATCGTACTGCTGGCGATCATGCTCGACCGTATCTGCAAACAACCCGACGCCAAAGTAGGGGGTGACGCATGAGCATTATTCGCTTCGATAACGTTGACGTTATCTTCTCCAAGGATCCACGCGAGGCGCTCAAGCTGCTGGATCAGGGCATGACCCGTAACGAGATCCTGAAAAAGACCGGGCAGATTGTCGGCGTTGAAAAAGCCAGCCTGGATATCGAAAAAGGTGAAATCTGCGTGCTGATGGGCCTGTCCGGCTCCGGCAAGTCCAGCCTGCTGCGCTGCATCAACGGCCTCAACACTGTCAGCCGTGGCAAGTTGTTCGTCGAGCACGAAGGCAAGCAGATCGACATCGCGTCCTGCAGCCCCGCCGAACTGAAAATGATGCGCACCAAGCGCATTGCGATGGTGTTCCAGAAGTTCGCCCTGATGCCTTGGCTGACCGTTCGCGAAAACATCAGCTTCGGTCTGGAAATGCAGGGTCGTCCCGAGAAAGAACGACGCAAGCTGGTGGACGAAAAGCTTGAGCTGGTGGGCCTGGCCCAGTGGCGCAACAAGAAACCCGATGAGCTGTCCGGCGGTATGCAACAGCGCGTGGGCCTGGCCCGTGCCCTGGCGATGGACGCCGACATTCTGCTGATGGACGAACCGTTCTCGGCACTCGACCCGCTGATCCGCCAGGGCCTGCAAGACGAACTGCTGGAACTGCAACGCAAGCTGCACAAGACCATCGTCTTCGTGAGCCACGACCTTGATGAAGCGCTGAAACTCGGCAGCCGTATCGCGATCATGAAAGACGGCCGGATCATCCAGTACAGCAAGCCGGAAGAAATCGTCCTCAACCCTGCGGACGACTACGTGCGGACCTTCGTGGCTCACACCAACCCGTTGAATGTACTGTGCGGTCGCAGCCTGATGCGCACCCTGGACAACTGCAAACGCATCAACGGTTCGGTATGCCTCGATCCGGGTGGCGATTCGTGGCTGGACCTGGCCGACGGCAACACCATCAAAGGCGCGCGCAAGAACGGTTCGAGCATGGACCTGCAGAACTGGATGCCGGGGCAAGCCGTCGAAGGCCTGGAACGCAAGCCGACTCTGGTGGACTCCAACATCGGCATGCGCGATGCGTTGCAGATTCGTTATCAGACCGGCAACAAGCTGGTGCTGCACGACAACAACAAGGTGGTGGGGATTCTCGGCGACAGCGAGCTGTATCACGCGCTGCTCGGCAAGAACCTGGGATAAGGCAACAGAAACGAAAACGCCGCGAGAGATCGCGGCGTTTTTGTTTGAACGCATTGCTTGAATCAACGCTACCCCTGTAGGAGCTGGCTTGCCAGCGAAGGCGGTGCGTCAGATACACCGCTGCGTGGCATTCGCTGGCAAGCCAGCTCCTACAAAGGCAATGCGGTGCGTCAGATACACCGCAGTGAGGCATTCGCTGGCAAGCCAGCTCCTACAAAGGCTGTGTGCCGGGCTTCCCGTTCACTCAGCTATAGACGCGGCCAAGGAGCTGCCGATGGCTTTCAAACTGATCGAGCACGTCACGGGTGATCTGATCCTGGGTGAAGCCCATCAAGTCGTAGTCCTGGCTACCGTTGTGCAGGTACACCTCGGCACGGTAGTAACGCTGACGCGCCTCATCGGACTGGGCCGATTCGGTCGGTGTGGCCAGGTAACCGTCCAGGCTGACTTCGTAGACGAAAGGATTGCCCTCTTCCATCTCGACCCGCACGCCCATGCAGCGCTTGGACTTGCCCAACAGCGTCTGCACCTGCAGACCCTGAGCGCGCATTTGCACCGTCGCATCTTCCAGCGCCGGGCTGACGTGCTTGTCCATGAAACGCTGCACGACCGACTGGCTCGGTTGCAGGTCCAGTTGGGTCAAGCGCTCGCTGAAACCACGACGACCGCGTGCCGCCAGCTCGGCTTGTTCCTGTTCGATCTGCACATCCTGGCGCATAGCCTTGTGCAAGCCGAACATGAAGAACACCAGTACCACCGAGAACGGCAGACCGGCCAGCACCACCATGGTTTGCATGGCTTCGAAGTTGCCGGCGAACAACAGGCCGATGGTCACCAGGGTGATCACCGCCGACCAGAAGATCCGCAGCCAGTGCGGTGCGTCTTCATCGACGGTGCCGCCCTTGCAGGACAGGTTGGCCATCATCACTGCGCCGGAATCCGCCGGGGTCAGGAACAGCACAAAACCGACAAAGATCGACACGCCGATCACCACTTTCGACGCCGGGTAATGCTCAAGCAACTGGTAGATCGCCATGGATGGCTGCTCCAGCGCCGTCTTCCCGAGTTCTACCGCCCCGTGGTTCATCACCAGGTCCAGGGCCGAGTTGCCGAAGATCGACAGCCACGCCAGGGTGAAGCCCAGCGGAATCAGCAGCACGCCGGCGACCAGTTCGCGCACCGTGCGACCACGGGAAATACGCGCGATGAACATGCCTACGAATGGCGCCCAGGAAATCCACCAGGCCCAGTAGAACAGGGTCCACAAGCCCAGCCAGCGATCGGACTTCTCACTGTCGCCTTCATACACATAGAGGTCGAAAGTCTTCAGCACCACGCCGTTCAGGTAATCACCGACGTTCTGCACGAAGCCGTTGAGCAGGTGCAGAGTCGGGCCAAACAACAGGACGAAAATCAGCAGGCCGCTGAACAGCACGATGTTGAGGTTGGACAGACGACGGATGCCGTTTTCCACGCCCGACACGGCAGCGATGGTCGCCACGGTGCTCATCACGATGATCACGATCAGCAGGTTGGTGTTGTTGTGCTCCATGCCGAACAGGTTTTCCAGCCCCGACGACACTTGCAGCGAACCAATCCCCAGGTTGGTCACCAGCCCCAGCAGGGTCACGAACATGCCAAAACCGTCTACCGCATGCCCGGCCGCGCCCTTGACCCAACGCTCGCCCACCAGCGGATACAGCGCCGAACGCAACGCCAACGGCTGGTTATGACGGTAGGCAAAGTACGCAACGGCCAAACCGACCAGTGCGTAAATCGCCCAGCCGTGCAGGCCCCAGTGCAGGAATGTCAGCTGCACGGCCTGACGGGCGGCAAGGTTGCTGCCGGCCACGCCCTCCGGTGGGTTGAAGTAGTGGTCGAGCGGCTCGGAAGCACCGAAGTACAGCAACGAGATGCCGATACCCGACGAAAACAGCATCCCCGCCCAGGCGCCGTAGCTGAAGTCCGGGGTGTCGTCCTTGCTGCCGAGCTTGAGTTTGCCGTAGGACGAAAACGCCAGGCCGACGACAAAAATCAGGTAGGCGGCAATCACCACCATGTAGTACCAGCCGAAGCTGCGGGACAGCCAGGCTTGTGCCGTACCCAGCATTCTGCCGGCCTCTTGCGGGGCGATGATCAGAATGGCGGTCAACAACAGAATCAACGCGGTAGAGGTGTAGAACACCCAACCGTTGACCGTCACCTTCTCGGGTGGGGTCTTTATTAGTGAGGCAGAACTCATGGCACAGATGCTCCGGGCAGTGCGAGAGAAGAACGCAAGACAAACGGGTTACCCGACCAATCGGTTAGTTGGCAGCCGACCGTCGGGTGATATAAAGACAGCCCGAAAAAAGCCCGAAACCCCTGGAGCGCCGCAGCGCGTAGGTTTCGAGCAGTTTCGGAAGTCGTTTTTTCCGCCGCTACATGTAGGAAAAATCTGTAGGCAGCGACGATTTGTCGCAGATCTTATTCTTTGTTGATTGAACGTTCAATCAAAACAAAATAGACTGGCCTTCAACCCGGTAGCCGTCCTGCGTCCACCGGAAGGCCTAAGGAGATGTGCAAGATGCCCAAGGTCGGTATGCAACCCATCCGCCGCCAGCAATTGATCGAAGCCACTTTGCAGGCCGTCGATCGGGTCGGGATGGGGGACGCCAGCATTGCGCTGATCGCCCGTTTGGCCGGTGTCTCGAATGGCATCATCAGTCACTACTTTCAGGACAAGAATGGCCTGATCGCCGCCACCATGGGGCACCTGATGACGGTCCTGAGCGAGAGCGTCACCGCGCGTCGACAGGCGCTGAAAGATGACAGCCCCCGGGCGCATCTGCAGGTGATCATCGAAGGCAACTTCGACGCCAGCCAGGTCAATGGCCCGGCAATGAAAACCTGGCTGGCCTTCTGGGCCACCAGCATGCACCAGCCGTCTTTGCACAGGTTGCAGCGGATCAACGATCACCGTCTGTATTCCAACCTGTGCTGCCAGTTCCGCCGTGTGCTGCCGCTCAATGATGCGCGTAGTGCCGCCCGGGGCCTGGCAGCGTTGATCGATGGCTTGTGGTTGCGCGGCGCGCTGTCGGGAGATGCTTTCGACACTGAGCAGGCGCAACGGATCGCTTACGAATACATGGATATCCAACTGGCCAAGCGGGTGAGTTAGAGCACACATAAACGCTCAACCACCGGACCGTGCCAACCACTTAATGCTCTTGCGAGGACTTTATGGCCCGTTTCGAACTGCAAAAACTCTACATCGATGGCGCTTACAGTGACGCCAGCAGCGACGCCACTTTCGAAGCCATCAACCCGGCTAACGGCGAAGTCCTCGCAAAAGTACAACGTGCGACCAAAGAAGACGTCGAGCGCGCGGTGGTCAGCGCCGAAAAGGGCCAGAAAATCTGGGCCGCGATGACCGCCATGGAGCGTTCGCGCATCCTGCGTCGTGCCGTGGAAATCCTGCGCGAGCGCAACGACGAACTGGCCGCCCTGGAAACCCTGGACACCGGCAAGGCCTACTCCGAAACCCGCTACGTCGACATCGTCACCGGCGCCGACGTGCTGGAGTACTACGCGGGCCTGGTACCGGCCATCGAAGGCGAGCAGATTCCGCTGCGCACCACTTCGTTCGTCTACACCCGTCGCGAGCCGCTGGGCATCGTGGCCGGTATCGGCGCGTGGAACTACCCGATCCAGATCGCCCTGTGGAAATCCGCACCAGCCCTGGCCGCCGGTAACGCGATGATCTTCAAACCAAGTGAAGTCACCTCGCTGACCACCCTGAAACTGGCCGAGATCTACACCGAAGCCGGTGTGCCGGCTGGCGTGTTCAACGTCCTGACCGGCAGCGGCCGCGAAGTCGGCACCTGGCTGACCGAGCACCCGCGCATCGAGAAAGTCTCCTTCACCGGCGGCACCGACACCGGCAAGAAAGTCATGGCCAGTGCTTCGGCTTCGTCGCTCAAGGACGTGACCATGGAACTGGGCGGCAAGTCGCCGCTGATCATCTGCGACGACGCCGACCTCGATCGCGCCGCCGACACCGCGATGATGGCCAACTTCTACAGCTCCGGCCAGGTCTGCACCAACGGCACTCGCGTGTTCGTACCGGCTCACCTGAAAGCCGATTTCGAAGCCAAGATCGTTGAGCGTGTTGCGCGCATCCGCGTCGGTAACCCGCAAGACGAAAACACCAACTTCGGCCCGCTGGTCAGCTTCGCCCACATGGAAAACGTGCTGGGCTACATCGCCAAGGGCAAGGAAGAAGGCGCCCGCGTCCTGTGCGGCGGCGAACGCCTGACCGACGGCGAATTCGCCAAAGGTGCATTCGTGGCCCCGACCGTGTTCACCGACTGCACCGACGACATGACCATCGTGCGTGAAGAAATCTTTGGCCCGGTGATGGCGATCCTCACCTACGAAACCGAAGAAGAAGTGATCCGCCGCGCCAACGACACCGACTTCGGCCTGGCCGCCGGTATCGTCACCCGCGACCTGAACCGCGCTCACCGCGTGATTCATCAACTGGAAGCCGGTATCTGCTGGATCAACGCCTGGGGCGAGTCCGACGCGAAGATGCCGGTTGGCGGCTACAAGCAGTCGGGTGTCGGCCGTGAGAACGGCATCAGCTCGCTGAACAACTTCACCCGCATCAAATCGGTACAGGTCGAGCTGGGCGATTACGTCTCGGTGTTCTAACCCCGAGTCTTGTATTGCCTGCGAGGCCCCCTTCGCGGGCAAGCCCGCTCCTACAAAGGGCAGCGCATGACCTGTAGGAGCTGGCTTGCCAGCGAATCGAGTGCGCAGCACTCGTCAGGCCTGACCTGACCAACTTCAAAGAGGGTGCATTCAATGTCCCAAGAATTCGACTACATCATCATCGGTGCCGGCTCGGCCGGTAACACCCTGGCGACCCGTCTGACCGAAGACGCCGGCGTCACCGTCCTGCTGCTCGAAGCGGGCGGCCCGGACTACCGCATGGATTTCCGCACGCAGATGCCGGCCGCCCTGGCGTTCCCGCTGCAAGGCCGTCGCTACAACTGGGCCTACGAAACCGATCCCGAGCCGCACATGGACGGTCGCCGCATGGAATGCGGTCGCGGCAAGGGCCTGGGTGGTTCTTCGCTGATCAACGGCATGTGCTACATCCGCGGCAACGCCATGGATTACGACGGCTGGGCGAAACTGCCAGGCCTGGAAGACTGGTCGTACCTGGACTGCCTGCCGTATTTCCGTAAAGCGGAAACCCGCGACATCGGCCCGAACGACTACCACGGTGGCGACGGCCCGGTCAGCGTGACCACGCCGAAAGCCGGCAACAACCCGCTGTTCCACGCCATGGTTGAAGCCGGCGTGCAGGCCGGTTACCCGCGTACCGAAGACTTGAACGGCTACCAGCAGGAAGGCTTCGGCCCGATGGACCGCACCGTGACGCCCAAAGGTCGTCGTGCCTCCACCGCCCGTGGTTATCTGGACGTGGCCAAGAAGCGTTCGACCCTGACCATCGTCACTCACGCCCTGACCGACAAGATCCTGTTCGAAGGCAAGCGTGCGGTCGGCGTGCGTTACCTGGTCGGCGCGGCTGAAGAGCGCGTTGAGGTCAAAGCGCGCAAGGAAGTGCTGCTGTGCTCCGGCGCCATCGCTTCGCCGCAGATCCTGCAACGCTCCGGCGTCGGCCCGGCCGAACTGCTGAACAAGCTCGACATTCCGGTGGTCCACGACCTGCCAGGCGTCGGTGAAAACCTGCAGGATCACCTTGAGCTGTACCTGCAGTACGCCTGCACCCAACCGGTTTCGCTGTACCCTTCGCTGCTCTTGCACAACCAGCCGGCCATCGGTGCCGAATGGCTGTTCAACGGCACCGGCATCGGCGCCAGCAACCAGTTCGAAGCTGGCGGTTTCATCCGCACCCGTCCGGAATTCGAATGGCCGAACATCCAGTACCACTTCCTGCCAGTAGCGATTAACTACAACGGCAGCAATGGTGTGAAAGAGCACGGTTTCCAGGCGCACATGGGTTCCATGCGTTCGCCAAGCCGCGGGCGCATCCAGGCCAAGTCCAAGGATCCGCGCCAGCACCCGAGCATCCTGTTCAACTACATGGCCACCGAGCAGGACTGGCAGGAATTTCGCGACGGCATCCGCCTGACCCGGGAAATCATGCAGCAGCCCGCGCTGGACGCCTTCCGCGGTCGCGAGATCAGCCCAGGCATCGAGGTGCAAACCGACAAGCAACTGGACAAGTTCATCCGCGAGCACGCCGAAACCGCGTTCCACCCGTCCTGCTCGTGCAAGATGGGCACCGACGAGATGGCTGTGGTCGATGGCGAAGGTCGTGTGCATGGCATGCAAGGCCTGCGTGTGGTCGATGCGTCGATCATGCCGATCATCACCACCGGCAACCTCAACGCACCCACGATCATGATGGCCGAGAAAATCGCCGACAAGATCCGTGGCCGCAAGCCGTTGCCGCGCAGCCAGGCCAGCTACTACGTAGCGGGCGATGCGCCGGTGAAGGGCAAGCCGGTGCGGGAAGTGAGCCAGACGGCGTAAGGCGTTACACCGCGTCACGGCCAATCGCGAGCAAGCTCGCTCCCACAGGTTTTGGGTTGAATTGCAGATGTGCGATCAACCTGGATCCCTGTGGGAGCGAGCTTGCTCGCGATGGGGCCGTGACAGTCCACACACATCTTGCGGCCAAACCCATTTATCCCTCCCCACTCCGATCCAAACTTGATCCTCCCCCCGCGCAAGCCTAATCTAGCGCCACGCAATCGTTTCACCTCTCCCTTCGCAACACCGCTCCATCGCCACTCCATTTCCAGGAGGTTCACGAATGTTCGATTTCCATCCCCAGCTCAAGCAGCGCTTTGCTGCCTTGCGCACGGGTGCCGAATTCTTTTCCCTGCGTTATGTGCGCGAATCCGGGCAGTACCTGTCGGTGCGCAAGAACGTCGCCGAACCACCGAGCCTGAGCCGTGACGAAGGGGCGATGCTGACCGTACGGGTCAATGGCGTCGAGGCCTACGCGGCCACCAACGACCTGTCACAACAGGGCCTGCAAGCCGCCCTCGAACGCGCCGAACTCCAGGCCCGTCGACTCAAGCCCCACGCTTTGCTGGACCTGCGCGAGCAGGCTGTTTCCAGCGACCGCGCCGATTACTTTTCACCCAACCTCGACCAGGCCTTCCCGTCCCTGAGCGACTGCTACCAACTGCTCGGCACCGAGTCGGCCGCCGTGCCCAAGGACGAGCGCCTGGTGAACTGGCAGGTCAGCCTCGGGATTACCCACGTCGAGCAGATCTACCTCAACAGCGCCGGTGCCGAACTGCGCCAGGCCCAACGCTTTGTGTACCCTGGCCTGGACGTCACGGCCTACGACGGCAACGACAGCCAGACCCGCAGCCTTGGTCGCGAGAACTTCGGCCAGCAAGGCGCGGCGGACGTCATCAGTCGCTGCGGCCTGATCGGTGCCGGTGCCCTGGTGGCCGATCAGGCCCTGCAATTGCTCCTGGCGCCGAACACCCCGCAAGGCAAGCGCGACCTGCTGCTGATGCCCGACCAGATGATGCTGCAAATCCACGAGTCCATCGGCCACCCGCTGGAGCTGGACCGCATCCTCGGCGACGAGCGCAATTACGCCGGCACCAGTTTCGTCAAAGCCAGCGATTTCGGCCGCCTGCAATACGGTTCCGGCCTGCTCAACGTGACCTTCGACCCGGACATCCCCGAGGAACTCGCCAGCTACGGCCATGACGACGACGGCACGCCCGCCAGCAAACAGTTCCTGATCCGTGAAGGCCTGTTGCTGCGCCCGCTGGGTGGTGCGTTGTCGCAATTCCGTGCCGGCATGGACGGCGTCGCCAACAGCCGTGCCTGCGGCTGGAACCGTCCGCCCATCGACCGCATGGCCAACCTCAACATCGAACCTGGCGATCAGTCCATCGAACAGCTGATCGGCGGCATCGAACACGGCGTGCTGATGTCGACCAACCGCTCATGGTCGATCGACGATGCGCGCAACAAATTCCAGTTCGGCTGCGAATGGGGGCAAATTATCGAAAACGGCGAACTCAAAGGCGTGGTGAAAAATCCCAATTACCGGGGCATTTCCGCGCAGTTCTGGAAGAGCCTCAGCGCCGTCGGCGATGCCAGTACCCTCAAGGTCCTCGGCACACCGAACTGCGGCAAGGGTGAACCGAACCAGGTTATCCGCGTCGGCCACGCGTCACCGGCCTGCGTGTTCAGCAATGTCGATGTATTCGGAGGAGACGCCTGATGAATCCTTCAAACAGCCAGTGCGTGTCGTTCAAGGCACTGGTCAAAAGCTTGCGTGAAGCGCTTCGCGAGCCTGAGCAGTTCACCCTCAGCTACGCCGCCGAATCGTCAGCCTTCGTGCGCTTCAACCACGCCAAGGTGCGTCAGGCCGGCCAGGTGCAGCAGGCGAGCATCGGCCTGAAACTGATCAACGAAGGCCGCCATGCCGACCTGCACATCACCCTGGCCGGCGATCCGCAGGTGGATGCGCAGCGCCTGAGCGAAGGTCTGCAACAGTTGCGTGAAACCCTGCCACTGCTGCCTGCGGACCCGTACTTGCTGCTCAACCACAACGGCTGGCAGAGCAACAATGTGCAGTCGCACCCGCTGCCGGACACCGAGCAGGTCGTCGCGCAAATCACCCAGGCCGCCGAAGGCCTGGATCTGGTCGGATTCTATGCTGCAGGGCCTATCAGTCGTGGCTTTGCCAGTTCTTCGGGCGCCTTCGGCTGGCATCAGGCCAACAGTTTCAATTTCGACTTCAGCCTGTTCCACGACAATGGCCAGGCGGTGAAAGCCAGCTACGCCGGGCACGACTGGAGCAGTGAAGGCTTTGCCAAACGCTTCCAGCAAGCCCGCGAACAGCTCAAGTTTCTGGGTCGGCCGCTGCGCACCTTGGCGCCCGGCCAGTACCGCGCCTACCTGGCTCCGGCGGCGCTGGAAGAAATCATGGGCATGCTGTGCTGGGGTGGTTTCTCGGCTCAGTCGATTGCCAGCAAAAGCAGCCCGCTGCAAAAGCTCTACGGGGGTGACAGCGCTTTCAGTCTGTTGGTCTCGCTGGATGAAAAAGTCAGCGGCTCGCTGAGCCCGGCGTTTTCCGATGAGGGTTATCCGCGCAGCGACCTTAAGTTGATCGTCGACGGCAAGGCCGGGGCACAACTGGTCGGCTCGCGCAGCGCCGCTGAATACGGTTTGACTGCCAATGGCGCCAGCGGCGGTGAATCACCGAGCGCCCTGAACATGAAAGCCGGGGCATTGCCTGACGCGGACATCCTCAAGCAATTGGGCACGGGGCTGTACATCAGCAACCTGTGGTACCTGAACTTCTCGGATCAACCGGCCGCACGCCTGACCGGCATGACCCGCTTTGCCACGTTCTGGGTCGAGAACGGCGAGATCCAGGCACCGGTCAGCACCATGCGTTTTGATGACAGCGCCTTCAGCCTGCTCGGTTCGCAACTGGAAGCGTTGACCCAAGAGCGGGAGTTGTTGCTGTCGGCCAGTACCTACAGCCAGCGGGCGACGGCTTCGGCATTGTTGCCGGGGGCGCTCGTAAACCGGCTCACATTAACGCTGTAACCACAAACTCCCGGTACACCGGGAACCTTGTGGGAGCGAGCTTGCTCCGGGCGGCGTTCCGACGATGAGGCCATTTCATTCAACATCAATGTCGACTGAACTACCGCTATCGCGAGCAAGCTCGCTCCCACAATGACTGTGATCACCCAGTAATTTGCGTTGATTTCATCCACAAGAGGTCCCATGCCCAACCGCCCACCTCTCGACGCTGTCACCGCCCGTTGGGTGCCGTGGGTCGTCGCCATCGCCTTCTTCATGCAGTCCCTCGACGGGACGATTCTCAACACTGCCCTGCCAGCCATGGCCCGCGACTTGGCCGAAGACCCATTGCGCATGCAGGGCGTGATCATCGCCTACATGCTCACGGTCGCGTTGCTGATCCCGGCTTCGGGCTGGATCGCCGATCGCTTTGGCACCCGAAAGATCTTTTTCAGCGCGATTCTGTTGTTCAGCTTCGGTTCGCTGCTCTGCGCGCTGTCGAGCAGCTTGAGCATGCTGATCGGTGCCCGGGTGATCCAGGGCCTGGGTGGCGCGTTGATGTTGCCGGTCGGGCGGCTGGTGGTGTTGCGCGCCTATCCGCGTTCGGACCTGGTGCGGATCATGGGCTTCATCACCATTCCCGGGCTGCTCGGCCCGTTGATCGGCCCGACCATGGGCGGCTGGATGGTGCAATACCTGACCTGGCACTGGATCTTCCTGATCAACCTGCCCGTCGGCGTTGTCGGTTGCTACGCCGTGTGGAAATTCATCCCCGACCTTCGCGGCACCGAGCGCACCCGTTTCGATAGCCTGGGTTTCGTGCTGTTCGGCGCGGCGATGATTCTGATCACCATCGCCATGGAAGGCCTTGGCGAGCTGCACCTGCCGCATTTGCGGGTAATGTTGCTGCTGTTCGGCGGCATGGCTTGCCTGGCGGCGTATTGGCTGCGTGCCGGGCATATCGATAATCCGCTGTTTGCGCCCTCGCTGTTCAAGACCCGGACCTTTGCCGTGGGCATTCTCGGCAACCTGTTCGCCCGTCTCGGCAGCGGTGCCCTGCCCTTTCTGGTGCCATTGCTGTTGCAAGTGGCGCTGGGTTATTCGCCGTCCCAGGCCGGGATGAGCATGCTGCCGCTGGCGGCGGCGGCGATGATTGCCAAGTGGGTCGCGCGACCGCTGATCGAACGTTTGGGTTATCGCATCGTGCTCACCGGCAACACCCTGGCGCTGGGGATCATGCTGGCAAGCATGGGCCTGGTCAGCGAGCAGACGCCGTACTGGCTGCTGCTGTGCCTGCTGGCGATCCTCGGGGCGATCAACTCCTTGCAGTTCACCGCGATGAACACCGTGACCCTGATCGACCTCGACGACGCCAGCGCCAGCAGCGGCAACAGCCTGCTGTCGGTGGTCGCGCAATTGTCCCTGAGCCTGGGGGTTGCGTGCGCCGGTGCGTTGCTCGGCGGGTTCACGGCACAGATTGGCAATGACGGCGTCGAGACTGTTTTGGGGGCGTTCCAACTGACCTTCGTGACCGTCGGAATCATGGCCATGCTCGCCGCAACCATCTTTTCCCAGCTCTCAAAGCAAGACGGACGGCGTGTCAAACGTCCGGAACAGCACATCGAACCTTAGGGCGAATGGCCACCGGGCTGGTACACTGCGCGACATTTTGTTTTGCAGGCCAGTCCCGTGACCACCATCGCCACCGAATTTAATACTTTGCCGCTGTCCGCCGCCATGCTGGCTAACCTCGACTCCCTCGGTTATGCCCAGATGACGCCGATCCAGGCGCAAAGCTTGCCGGTGATCCTCAAGGGGATGGACCTGATCGCCCAGGCCAAGACCGGCAGCGGCAAGACCGCCGCGTTCGGCATCGGCCTGCTGAACCCGATCAATCCGCGCTACTTCGGTTGCCAGGCGCTGATCCTGTGCCCGACCCGCGAGCTGGCTGACCAGGTCGCCAAGGAAATCCGTCGCCTGGCCCGTGCCGAAGACAACATCAAGGTCCTGACCCTGTGCGGCGGCGTGTCCCTCGGCCCGCAGATCGCTTCGCTGGAACACGGTGCGCACATCATCGTCGGCACCCCGGGCCGTATTCAGCAGCACCTGCGCAAGGGCTCGCTGGTACTCCACGGCCTCAACACCCTGATCCTCGACGAAGCCGACCGCATGCTCGACATGGGTTTCTACGATTCCATCGAAGAAATCATCATGCAGGCCCCGGAGCGTCGCCAGACCCTGCTGTTCTCCGCCACCTACCCGGTGGGCATCAAGCAGTTGGCCTCGAAGTTCATGCGTAACCCGCAGCAGGTGAAGGCCGAAGCGTTCCACGACGACACGCAGATCGAGCAGCGCTTCTACGAGATTTCCCCGGACGACCGCATGAGTGCGGTGACCAAGGTGCTTGGCCACTTCCGCCCGGCCTCCTGCGTGGCGTTCTGCTTCACCAAGCAGCAGGTCCAGGAAACTGTCGACCACCTGACCGCCAAAGGTATCTCCGCCGTCGGCCTGCACGGCGATCTGGAACAGCGTGACCGCGACCAGGTGCTGGCGATGTTCGCCAACCGCAGTACTTCGGTACTGGTGGCGACCGACGTCGCTGCCCGCGGTCTCGACATCGATTCCCTGGACATGGTGATCAACGTCGAACTGGCCCGTGATTCGGAAATCCACATCCACCGTGTCGGCCGTACCGGGCGTGCCGGTGAGAAAGGCCTCGCGATCAGCCTTGTCGCGCCGTCCGAAGCACAGCGCGCACAAGCCATTGAGCAATTGCAGCAGACGCCATTGACCTGGGATCAGGTCGACAACCTCACTTCCAAGGGTGGTGGTCCGCTGTTGCCGCAGATGAGTACGCTGTGCATCGCTGCCGGCCGTAAGGACAAGGTTCGCCCGGGCGACATTCTCGGCGCGCTGACCGGTGATGCCGGCATCCCCGGTGCCCAGGTCGGCAAGATCGCGATTTTCGACTTCCAGGCCTATGTGGCCGTGGAGCGTGGCGTCGCCAAACAGGCCTTGCAGCGCTTGAACGACGGCAAGATCAAAGGCCGTTCGTTGCGCGTTCGTATCCTGTAAACAGTCACTGTGTAGGAGCCGGCTTGCCGGCGAAGGCGGCGTGCCTGGCACACCGCGCTGCCCAATTCGCTGGCAAGCCAGCTCCTACAGGAATTGTGCCTGTAGTGGAATTTGTGTGAGGACACCGTTTTGCGCTCTACCGAAGTCGTGATCATTGGCGCTGGCGCCGCAGGGTTGATGTGTGCACTGACCGCCGCCGGGCGCGGGCGCAAGGTGCTGCTGCTCGACCATGCCAACAAGGCCGGCAAGAAAATCCTGATGTCGGGCGGTGGCCGCTGCAATTTCACCAACATGTACACAGAGCCGAGCAACTTCCTCTCGCAGAATGCGCACTTCTGCAAATCCGCCCTGGCCCGTTACACCCAGTGGGACTTCATCGGCATGGTGGCCAAGCATGGCGTGCCGTACCACGAGAAAAAACTCGGCCAGTTGTTCTGCGATAACAAATCCAGCGACATCCTGGAAATGCTTCTGAATGAGTGCGACCAGGTCGGCGTCAGCCTGCACCTGGACACGTCGATCCAGACCATCGAGAAGCTTGAGAAAGGCTATTTGCTGGACACGACGCTCGACCAGATAACGTGCGAATCCCTGGTGATCGCCACCGGCGGCCTGTCGATCCCGACCCTGGGCGCCACCGGCTTCGGTTACCAGGTGGCCAAACAGTTTGGCCACGAACTGCTGCCGACCCGCGCCGGTCTGGTGCCATTCACTATCACCGATCAGCTCAAGGCCTCGTGCACCGAGTTGTCCGGCACGTCGGTGGATTGCCTGGTGAGCTGCAATGACCAGAGCTTTCGCGAGAACATCCTGTTCACCCACCGCGGCCTCAGCGGCCCGGCGATTTTGCAGATCTCGTCATTCTGGGAATCCGGCGATACCGTCGAGATCAACCTGATGCCCGACCATGACGTACCGAGCTGGCTGCAACAGCAACAGGCCGAACGTCCGAACAGCGAGCTGAAAACCCTGCTCGGGGAAATCTTCACCAAGAAGATGGCCAATTTGTTGGCGGACAACTGGTTCGTGTCCAAACCGATGAAACAGTACACCCATGCGGAACTGGCCGATATCGCGGAAAAACTGGCGAGCTGGAAAGTCGTGCCGGCGGGCACCGAAGGCTATCGCACCGCCGAGGTGACCCTGGGCGGCGTCAACACCAATGAAGTGTCGTCCAAGACCATGGAATCGCTGAAAAGCCCGGGGCTGTACTTTATCGGCGAAGTGCTCGACGTGACCGGGCACCTGGGTGGGTTCAATTTCCAGTGGGCGTGGGCTTCGGGCTACGCGGCTGCGCAGTACGTCTGATTCAAAAACCTGCACAATCCCTGTGGGAGCGAGCTTGCTCGCGATTGCGGCCTATCAGTCAACATCTCTGTTGAATGTTATAGCCTCATCGCGAGCAAGCTCGCTCCCACAGGTTTCTCGGCCAGCCACAAAACTTGTGATCAACCCAGATCACCAATGCCCAAAGGAACAGATTTTGCTGTCTGATGTGATCGACGCCATTGCGTCGGCGTCATTAGTGGCTCAATTTAGCGTCATTGCCTCGGAAGGCCTTCGCATTTCATGTCATCGACCTCGTTCCGCCAGTCTCTGCGTCGCCTTTGGGCGCTGGATAAATTCAGCTACAGCGTGCGGGTATTCATTGCCCTGACCGGCACCATGGCGCTGTGTTGGTATCAGGATGAAATGGGCCTGCTGATCCCGTTGTTCCTGGGGATTATCGCCAGCGCCCTGGCCGAGACCGACGACAGCTGGCAGGGACGTCTCAACGCGCTGGCGGTGACGCTGGTGTGTTTCGCGGTCGCCGCCCTGTCCGTCGAACTGCTCTTCCCCTACCCCTGGCTGTTTATCATCGCCTTCGCGCTGGCCGCGTTCTGCCTGACCATGCTCGGCGCCCTGGGCGAGCGCTATGGCGCGATTGCCTCGGCAACGCTGATTCTGTCGGTCTACACCATGATCGGCGTGGACCAGCGCGGCGGCGCGGTCATCGATGTCTGGCACGAGCCGTTGCTGCTGGTGGCCGGTGCAGCCTGGTACGGCGTGCTCTCGGTATTGTGGCAGGCGCTGTTCTCCAATCAGCCGGTGCAGCAGAGCCTGGCGCGGTTGTTCCGTGAACTGGGCTTTTACCTGAAGCTGAAATCCTCGCTGTTCGAGCCGATCCGGCAGATGGACGTGGAGGCGCGGCGCCTGGAACTGGCCCAGCAGAACGGCCGGGTGGTGGCGGCACTGAACGCCGCCAAGGAGATCATCCTGCACCGGGTCGGCAATGGACGCCCGGGGTCGAAAGTCAGCCGCTACCTGAAACTGTACTTCCTCGCCCAGGACATCCACGAGCGCGCGAGCTCGTCGCACTACCCTTACAACGCCCTGGCCGACGCCTTTTTCCACAGCGACGTATTGTTCCGCTGTCAGCGCCTGTTGCGCCAGCAAGGCAAAGCCTGCCGGGCCCTGGCCGAATCGATCCAGATGCGTCAGCCGTTCACCTACCACGCCAGTTTCGCCGAAGCCCTGAGCGATCTGGATGCCTCCCTGGAACACCTGCGCATCCAGAGCAACCCGGCCTGGCGCGGCTTGCTGCGCTCACTGCGGGCGCTGGCGGCCAACCTTGGCACTCTCGACCGCTTGCTCAGCGATGCCAGCAATCCCGACGCCCTGGCCGACGCCACCGACAGCAGCTTGCTCGACCGTTCGCCGCGCAGCCTCAAGGACGTGTGGCTGCGCTTGCGCACGCAGCTGACGCCGACCTCGCTGCTGTTCCGCCATGCCCTGCGATTGCCCCTGGCCTTGAGCATCGGCTATGCCATGGTGCATTTGATTCACCCGTCCCAAGGCTACTGGATCATCCTCACTACGCTGTTCGTCTGCCAACCGAACTACGGCGCCACCCGCCGCAAACTCGGTCAACGGATCATCGGCACCGCCATCGGCCTGACCCTGGCCTGGGCGTTGTTCGACCTGTTCCCGAACCCGCTGATCCAGTCGTGTTTCGCCATCGCCGCCGGAGTGGTGTTCTTTACCAACCGCACCACCCGCTACACCCTGGCGACGGCAGCGATCACCCTGATGGTGCTGTTCTGCTTCAACCAGGTGGGTGACGGTTACGGACTGTTCCTGCCACGGCTGTTCGATACCTTGCTCGGCAGCCTGATCGCCGGGCTCGCGGTGTTCCTGTTCCTGCCGGACTGGCAGGGCCGACGCCTGAACAAAGTGCTGGCCAACACCTTGGCCTGCAACAGCATTTACTTGCGTCAGATCATGCAGCAATACGCCGCGGGCAAAAGCGACGACCTGGCTTACCGCCTGGCCCGCCGCAACGCGCACAACGCCGACGCGGCGCTGTCGACCACACTGGCCAATATGCTGATGGAGCCTGGGCATTTCCGTAAGGAAGCGGATGTCGGATTCCGCTTCCTGGTGCTGTCGCACACGCTACTGAGCTACCTGTCAGGCCTGGGCGCACACCGGGAAACCCAACTGCCAGCGGATGTGCATGAACATTTGATCGACGGGGCCGGTATGAAACTGGCTGCGAGCATCGACGAAATCGCCCATGGGCTGGCGAGCAAATCCTCAATTGCGATTCAAAGCGATGAGGAAGAAGCACTGGCCAATGGACTGGAGCAGATGCCCGATGAAATCGATGAGGGGCAGCGGTTGGTGCAGACGCAACTGGCGCTGATTTGTCGTCAGCTCGGGCCATTGCGGACGTTGGCGGCGCATCTGATCAAGGACACCAGTGAGGATTGAGATCAGTGGTGTCTGGGCTGGCCTCATCGCGAGCAAGCTCGCTCCCACAGTAGATCTTCAGTCGACACAAATTTTTTGAACACCAGAGAACCTCTGTGGGAGCGAGCTTGCTCGCGATGAGGCCATCAGCAACAACATAGAAACTGGCTGAACCCACTCACATCCCATGCTGCCTCATCAAATTGTCATAACTCCCGTCCACCTTCATCGCCGCAATTTCCCGGTCGAAACTGGCGACGATCTGCTCATGCTGCGGATTCTTCAGGCTGACCAGAATGTGCAGGCTGTTTTCGCTCAAAGCCTTGGGCAGGAACTCCACGGCGTTGCGTACCTTGGATGACTCACGGGACAGGTAGTAACGGGCGACGTACTCATCTTCCAGTGTCAGTTTGACCCGGTCGGCTGCAACCATGCGCACTGCCATGGCAAAGCTGTGCACCGGGATTTTCTGCAACGAGTCATCGTTGTCGAACGCGGGCGAATAGGCGTAACCGCGCACGATGGCAATCGGATACGTATGCAATTGCTGCAGGTTGTTGAACTCGATGGGCGCGTCTTTACGCTTGAGAAACCGTACGCGATTGAGCAGGTATTCGCCGGAGAACTGGCCGAACTTTGTGCGCTCGTCGTTGTACCAGGCGTTGACCAGCACGTCGTAACGGCCCTCGCCCACTCCCAGCAAGGCCCGCGCCCAGGGCACTTGCTCAAACTCACTGGCATAGCCGGCCCTGGCGAGCGCGGTACTGACAATATCCGTGGCCAATCCACCGTTGACGAGCGTGGAGTCGGTAAAGGGAGGCCAGGCATCAGCGACCAACCGCAGTTTTTCTGCCGCGGCTCCCTGAACCAGCAACAGCAATCCAATCAAAGCAAAAGCTCGATGCAATCGCGGCATGCCAGAAATCCTTAGCGGGCGGATTGCCCTACGTGTTTTCAGCCAAAACCCCAAGGCCTCGTACTGACAAGACCCAGGTATGAAACATCAGCTCATCGAAGCCACAGCACAGCGCTTCGATCCAGATTACACAAAGAAGACATCCGCGCGAGAAATGAATGATGGCATTTTGGCCTATGTCACAGATTCTTCCGCCATAAAGACTTCTGGCGTGACTGCGCTTAGTATCGGAACGACGTTTTCAGGGAATCAAAACATGACAGTCGATTGGATCTGCAAACACCACAGCGACCTGGGCAAGGAGCAGCTGTACGCCATTTTGCAGTTGCGGGCCGAGGTGTTCGTCGTCGAGCAAAAATGCGCTTACCAGGACATTGATGGCCAGGATCTGGAAGGCGACACCTGCCACGTGATGGCCTGGGACGGTAACCGGCTGGTGGCCTACCTGCGGCTGCTCGACCCGCAATCACAGGGCGGCGACGTAGTGATCGGGCGGGTGATCATTGCCCCGCAGGCACG
Source organism: Pseudomonas sp. A-B-19 (assembly GCF_019947515.1). NCBI lineage: Bacteria > Pseudomonadati > Pseudomonadota > Gammaproteobacteria > Pseudomonadales > Pseudomonadaceae > Pseudomonas > Pseudomonas sp. A-B-19. The sequence goes on along the minus strand of NZ_JAGYGN010000011.1, from coordinate 136,685 downwards.
CGGTGCAGGCCTGGGGCATGAGCTGATGGATCAGGCATTGAAACAGATCGAGAAATACTGGCCCGGCCTGCCGGTCTACCTCTCGGCCCAGACGCATTTGCAGGGGTATTACGGGCGGTACGGGTTTGTGGTGACGGGCGAGGAGTTTGTCGAGGACGGCATTCCGCATATCGGGATGCGTCGTCCCTGAAGGCCCCTTCGCTGGCAAGCCAGCTCCTACAGGGCTTGTGTGAGTCCTGTAGGAGCTGGCTTGCCAGCGAAGGCGTCAGCACAGATGCCGCCAAACTCAGGGATATTCCAGCACTGCCTTGATCTGCCGCAGATTACGCTCGATCCACCCGCGATCGATTGCACCCCACTCGCGAATCCGATAGCGCCCCGCATGGTTGCGCGCGCCCTCTTCCTGCTCGAATTCACAGACAATATCCAGATCCGCCAGCGCCGCAATGGTGTCCTGTGCCGTGCGCCGGGGCATGCCGGTGACCTCGGTCAGCGCCGGGACACTGCTGGCCAGCCCGCTGTCGATCAGGTACGCCACGTACAACCGGCGGTAGAAGCTGCTCTTGGTCTTGCTCACGTCCATCCAATGCTCCTTAAAAGATCTCAGCCTGCGGCAGCTCCTACAGATCCCGCCACGTCAGGTAAACCCGCACATCGAATTCCACCTGGTGATAACCCGGCAGCATGTGCTCGCACAGTTTGTAGAAGGCCTTGTTGTGGTCCGACTCCTTGAAGTGCGCCAGCTCATGCACCACGATCATTTTCAGGAACTCGCAAGGCGCCTCCTTGAACAGCGAAGCGATGCGGATTTCTTTTTTGGACTTGAGTTTTGCGCCTTGCACCCTGGAGATCGTGGTATGCAGGCCGAGCGCGCGATGAGTCAGGTCCAGGCGGTTGTCGAACAGCACCTTGTCGATGGCCGGCGCATTACGCAGGTACTCCTGCTTGAGGTCCAGGGCAAAGGTGTATAACGCTTTATCGCTCTGCACCCCGTGTTTTTCCGGGTAACGCTGGCTCAGGTAATCGCCCAGCCGACCGTCGGCGATCAGCTGGCGCACCTGATCCTGCAAGGTAGCGGGATAAGCCTGGAGATATTTCAACACGGTCATCGGGGCGGCAATACACGTCACTAAAAGGTCGCCAGTGTAGCGAATTCAGCGGGGCAGCGCGCTCCAGTCAAACGGCTGGACAAAGACCCCGGTGTCTTCGGCCATCATCGGCCGGGCCACCAGGAAGCCTTGCACATATTCACAGCCGTTGGCCTGCAGCCATTCATACTGCGCGACGGTTTCCACCCCTTCGGCAATCACCAGCATCCCGAACTGTTTGCACAGTTCGATCACACTGCGCACCAACGCCGCATCCCGTACCGACTCCGGCAACCGGGCGATCAAATGCCGGTCGAGCTTGAGGGTATCCAGCTCCAGGTCGCGCAAGTGCGACAGGGAGCACGGTCCGGCCCCGAAGTCATCCAGTGCCACTCGCACACCAAGGTTGTGCAGCAGACGCAATTGCTTGCGGGTTTCTTCAGGATTGTGCATCAAGGCCTCTTCCGTGACCTCGACTTCCAGATAACGCGGTTGCAAGCCATGGCGCTCAAGCACCTGACGCAACTCAGTGACCAGGTTGGGCATGCCGAACTGCGTACTGCTCAAACTGACGCCGAGTACCAGGTCCTCGGTAAACAGGGGCTCCCAGGCTTTGCGTTGCCCGGCGCTGCGATGATAGATCCAGCTGCCCAGACGACTGATCAGCCGCGCCTCCTCCAGCAATGGCAAAAACAGCCCCGGGGGTACATCGCCAACGCTCGGATGCTGCCAGCGCAACAAGGCCTCGAAGCCACGAATCCGCCCGTCGGCAATTGCCACCTGAGGCTGATACACCAGATTGAAATCCCGATTCTCAATGGCGGTTCGCACACTTTCTTCCAGCATCAGCCGCGAGCGCGCCCGGCCGTTCATTTCGTGATCGTAGAAGCGATATTGCTGGCGACCGGCACGTTTGGCTTCGTACATGGCAATGTCGGCCGCCCGCAGCATCCCGTCGAGATTGGCGCCACAATCCGGGAACGTGGCGATGCCGATACTGGCACCCAGGGCAATATCAAGGCCGTCGATCTGCTGACAGATCGAGACTCGCTCGATGAGCTTCTCGGCGATCTTCGCCGCTTGCTCGGGGAACTCCAGATCCAGCAGCGCGGTGAATTCGTCGCCACCCATCCGCGCCAGAATGTCGAAGGGCCGCAGGCAAGCCTTCAACTGCTCGCAGACCCAACGCAGCACCCGATCGCCGGCATCGTGCCCGAGCGAATCATTGACGCGCTTGAAGCCGTCGAGGTCCAGGTACATCAAGACCCAGGAACTGTCGGAACGCTCGCCGCGCAACAACAGGTTCTCTACGGTCTGGTAAAAACCCCGGCGGTTGAGCAATCCGGTCAGCGGATCGGTGACCGCCTGAAATTCCAGTTGCTGATGCAGATGGCGCACCACCGACATGTCCAGCATGGTCACGACCATCGCATGTTGCTCGGCAGGCAACGGCGCGCAGGACAAGGCCACCGGCACTTGCTGGCCGGGCGCCGTACGTAGCAGGGCATCGTGCAGGCGCAGGGTTTCGCCGCGTTTATATCCGGCCAGCAACTCGGAGTCGGCCCAGATCGGGATATGCGGTTTTTGCAGGTAGTCCAGAAACTCCTTGCCTTGCAGTTCCTGCACCGTGGCATTGAGCAGCCGTGACATCGCCGGGTTGGCAAAACGAATCAGACCGTCCTCACTCAATACCAGAATGCCTTCGGCAGCGTTATCCAGCACCGACGCATTAAAGGCACGAGCGGATTCCAGATCATGACTCAGGCGCTGCAAAGCCCGGCGGTTACGCTGGTGTTCGAGCAACGCCTGGACCTTGGGCGTGAAGATCTGTGGGTCGAACGGCTTGAGCAGATAATCCACCGCACCACTGGCATAGCCCTTGATCACCGCGTCCTGGGACTGTTCGTTGGCGGTCAGGAAAATGATCGGCGTGAGACGGGTCCGCTGGCTACCGCGCATCAGGCGCGCCACTTCATAACCGTCCATGCCCGGCATCTGCACGTCCAGCAGTACCAGGTCGATATCGTGTTCAAGCAACAAGCCGAGGGCCTCGAGACCCGAGGCGGCAGTCATGACCCGCCAGCCTTGGCGCTGTAACAACGCACGCATGCTGATCAGGTTTTCAGGGTAATCGTCGACGACTAAAAGGGTTGAGCCGCCTTCTACTGGCGTGGGTTGCGCGCATTCCATGCTGCTTCTCTAATTGCGGGGGTGTCAGGCCGGCTTCTCGTGAAAACCGGACAAATACTGTGCCATCACTCTAGACCCGGTTCTGAAAAAGCAGAAGGTGTCAGTGAGCCATCATTCATTATTGTGTCTTTTTACCGACTAACGGTCGATGGTTCAGACTCATGAAACCGGGACAGATGGGATTCCGACAGGATGTTGACGTCAACCACCCGTCCGACGAGCGTTAACAAAATATCCCGCTACGCTTATAAAGGCCTCCCCTAAAGGTGCGGTCTAGAGCTTCTGGCACACCTGTGCAGCATGAATCGAGCGGAAGAACCGACATGATCGATCTCGCAACCTGGAACCTCAGCGTCCCCGTCGGCAGCCCGCCGTACACCGTCGAAACCGCCAAGCTGGTGGATGGTTTCAAGGATCAATACTTCCATTCCGACACCGGCACATTGTTTTTCTGGACGCCCGTGACCGGTTCCCGTACCGAAAACGCGATTTATCCACGCACCGAATTGCGTGAAACCTACAGCAATGGCACGTTGCACAACTGGTATTACCCCGACGCTGACAACTCCCTGCATGCGACCCTTTCGGTCAGCCAGGTACCCAGCTCGGGCAAGATCGTCATTGGCCAGATCCACGCCTATAACAGCCAAAAGCCCATGGTGAAGGTCGAGTATCAATACAAAACCTCCAGCTCGACCGGCAACATCGTCGCCAAAGTCCGCATGCACCCCGACGACACCCCCCGAGTCATCACCATCGCCACCGGCGTGAAACTCAATCAGGAATTCTCCTACCTCATCCACTTAAGCCCTGGCGGTGCATTGGGCATCAGTGCGGCGGGCTATCAGTGGAATACCGATATCAGCGCGATGTGGCGTGACAAACCGCTGTACTTCAAGGCCGGCGTCTATGTGCAGGACAACACGGGATACACAAGCGAAGGCGGGGAAGTGACGTTCAGCAGACTGGATATCGATCACAATCAATAAACACACAAACTGTAGGAGCGAGCTCGCTCCTACAATGATCGTGTCGCCCACAAAAAACCCGCCTCTCGGCGGGTTTTTCATCACGGCAGTTTAACGCTCAGGTTTAGTTGACCTTGGCGTTCAACTCACCCTTCAGATAGCGCTGGTACATCGCTTCCAGGGAGATCGGCTTGATCTTCGAAGCGTTGCCGGCAGTACCGAAGGCTTCGTAGCGAGCAATACACACATCACGCATGGCGGTCACGGTGGCGCCGAAGAATTTACGCGGGTCGAACTCGCTCGGGTTGGTGGCCATCAGGCGACGCATGGCGCCAGTGGATGCCAGGCGCAGGTCGGTGTCGATGTTGACCTTGCGCACGCCGTGCTTGATGCCTTCGACGATCTCTTCAACCGGTACGCCGTAGGTTTCCTTGATGTCGCCGCCGTACTGGTTGATGATCGCCAGCCACTCTTGCGGAACCGAAGACGAACCGTGCATCACCAGGTGAGTGTTCGGAATGCGCTTGTGGATTTCCTTGATGCGGTCGATGGCCAGCACGTCGCCGGTAGGCGGCTTGGTGAACTTGTAGGCGCCGTGGCTGGTGCCGATGGCGATGGCCAGGGCATCGACCTGAGTGCGTTTTACGAAGTCAGCGGCTTCTTCCGGGTCGGTCAGCATCTGGCTGTGATCCAGAACGCCTTCGGCGCCGATACCGTCTTCTTCACCGGCCATGCCGGTTTCCAGCGAACCCAGGCAGCCCAGCTCGCCTTCTACCGAAACGCCGCAGGCGTGAGCCATGGCCACGGTTTGTTGGGTCACACGCACGTTGTAGTCGTAGTCGGTCGGGGTCTTGCCGTCTTCGCCCAGGGAACCGTCCATCATCACCGAGCTGAAGCCCAGTTGAATGGAGCGCTGGCAGACGTCAGGGCTGGTGCCGTGGTCCTGGTGCATGCACACAGGGATGTGCGGGAACTCTTCGATGGCTGCCAGGATCAGGTGACGCAGGAACGGTGCACCGGCATATTTGCGAGCACCGGCCGAAGCCTGGACGATCACCGGGGAGTCAGTCTTGTCAGCGGCTTCCATGATGGCGCGCATCTGCTCAAGGTTGTTGACGTTGAAGGCTGGAACGCCGTAGCCGAACTCGGCTGCGTGGTCCAGCATCTGGCGCATGCTGATAAGTGCCATTGTGTATATCTCTCCCGGTTGAGGGTCGTTAATCGTGCCAGCCTGCCGTAGCGGCGGCGGCTATTCAAGTTATTGCAGATCGGGGGTTGAGCCCGGGCTGCGGATTCAGTCAAAGCTCATCCATCCCCTGTAGGAGCCGGCTTGCCGGCGAAGGCGTCTTCCAAGGCACCACATGCCTCAAGGGCCTCTTCGCTGGCAAGCCAGCTCCTACAGGGGGTACACCTGTTATTCGGCCTTGCAGCCACGGCCGATCAAATCATTGGTGGCGACCCAGTAAACCAGGCCTTCCTCACCTTTTATGTGAAACGCCAGCATGTCATTGCTGTACAGCGAACCCGATGCACCCGGCTCCTGCTTCAAGCGGTAGACCTGATCGGCACCGCCCAGGCGCACGTCGACTTCCCTAAGGCTGTCGTCGGTGTAGCGCCACAGCACTTTGGCCTGGCTGTCGCAGGTCCAGGTGGTCCAGTTATCCACAGGCGCGGACGAATGGAACAGGTTCAACTGAGCACAACCGGCCAACAACGCCAATGCCGCAACTGCGATAAATCCTTTCATCCGTGCCCCTCGGCTGACCGCGCACGCTGCCAGCCCTGAGTAAAGAATCAGACCCGTCAAGGGCAGCCATGTTCCTTGGCGGGTGCCTGGGTCTCGTATTTGTCCAGCCCATCGGGGCCTGCGCGCTTGTTGAGCACCGGGTTGGTTTCGGCCTGCCAGTCAGCCTGGTAGCAGCCTTTTTCCGACTCGGACGGCGCAGGTTCCGATGTGGCCTTCGGGTTACTCCCGCACGCCACCAGTGAACCCGCGACGATCAACAGCGTTAACGTCTTGACCATGTAAACACTCCCTTGCCTGGTCAAACGGGCGACCCTCAGGCCTTGGCCCGGCTTTCCAGGACTTCAACGGCTGGCAGAACCTTGCCTTCGACGAACTCGAGGAACGCGCCACCACCGGTAGAAATGTAGGAGATCTGCTCGGCCACGCCATACTTGTCGATGGCAGCCAGGGTGTCGCCACCGCCGGCAATGGAGAACGCCGCGCTGTCTGCGATGGCCTGGGCCAGCACTTTGGTGCCATTACCGAACTGATCGAACTCGAACACGCCGACCGGACCGTTCCACAGGATAGTCCTGGACGACTTCAGCAGCTCGGCGAAATTCGCCGCGGTCTGCGGGCCGATGTCCAGGATCATGTCGTCGGCAGCGACGTCAGCGATCAGCTTGACGGTCGCAGCGGCGCTTTCAGCGAATTCCTTGGCAACCACCACGTCCACTGGCAGCGGCACGCTGACCTTGGCGGCAATGGCGCGAGCGGTATCCAGTAGATCCGGCTCGTACAGCGACTTGCCGACTGGATGACCGGCAGCGGCCAGGAAGGTGTTGGCGATGCCGCCACCGACGATCAACTGGTTGCAGATCTGGCTCAGGCTGTTGAGCACGTCGAGTTTGGTCGACACTTTGGAACCGGCAACGATGGCGGCCATCGGCTGGGCCGGAGCGCCCAGGGCCTTGCCCAGTGCGTCCAGTTCAGCAGCCAGCAGCGGGCCGGCAGCAGCGACTTTGGCGAACTTGGCCACGCCATGGGTCGAACCCTCGGCGCGGTGAGCGGTGCCGAAGGCGTCCATCACGAATACGTCGCACAGGGCCGCGTATTGCTTGGCCAGTTCGTCGGCGTTCTTTTTCTCGCCTTTGTTGAAACGCACGTTTTCGAACAGCACGATGTCGCCGGCCTTGACGTCGACGCCGCCCAGGTAATCGGTCACCAGCGGCACTTCACGGCCCAGGGCGCGGCTCAGGTAGTCGGCGACTGGCTTGAGGCTGTTCTCGGCCGAGAACTCGCCTTCGGTCGGACGGCCAAGGTGCGAGCAGACCATCACGGCCGCGCCTTTTTCCAGGGCCAGCTTGATGGTCGGCAGCGAGGCCAGGATACGCGCATCGCTGGTGACAACACCGTCCTTGACTGGGACGTTGAGGTCTTCGCGGATCAATACGCGCTTACCTTGCAGATCGAGGTCGGACATCTTCAACACGGTCATGGGTCGCATTTCCTGGGTAGCTGTTTAGAGAGCAGTTTTTTTTGATGAAGCTATTTGCAGGTAGTGTTCTGCAACGTCCAGCATTCGATTGGCAAAACCCCATTCGTTGTCGAACCAGGCCAGGATGTTCACCAGCCGTGGGCCGGAAACGCGGGTCTGACTGGCATCGACGATCGCCGAATGTGGGTCATGATTGAAATCACAACTGGCGTGAGGCAACTCGGTGTAGGCCAGCAGGCCTTTTAGCGGGCCGCTGGTGGCGGCTTCGCGCAGGATTCGGTTGACCTCGGTGGCGTCGGTCGCGGTGGCGGTCTGCATCGTGATATCGAGGCAGGACACGTTGACCGTCGGCACCCGCACGGCTTTGGCCTGAATTCGGCCGGCAAGTTCCGGCAACAGACGTTCAATGCCACGCGCCAGACCGGTGGACACCGGGATCACCGACTGAAATGCCGAACGGGTGCGGCGCAAGTCTTCGTGGTGGTAGGCATCGATGACCGGCTGATCGTTCATCGCCGAGTGAATGGTGGTGATCGACACGTAATCCAGACCAATGGCCTGATTCAGCAGGCGCAACAGCGGCACGCCGCAGTTGGTGGTGCAGGACGCGTTGGACACCAGCAGTTCGTCGCCGGTCAGGCAATCCTGGTTCACGCCGTAGACGATGGTGGCGTCGACATCGGTCTCGCTGGCCATCGGCTGGGAAAACAGCACGCGCGGTGCGCCGGCGTCGAGGAAACGCTGGCCGTCTTCACGAGTGTGATAAGCGCCGGAGCACTCCAGCACCAGATCGACGCCCAGGGACGCCCAATCGATGCCTTCGGGGGTGGCACTGCGCAGGACCTTCACGCAGTCGCCATTGATATGCAGACAATCGCCATCGACCTTCACTTCCCCGGGAAAACGCCCGTGGGTGGAGTCGAAGCGTGTCAGGTATTCGATGCTGGCCATGTCGGCCAGATCGTTGATCGCGACAATCTCGAACCCAGCCGTCGAGCCTCGCTCGAACAACGCACGCAAGACGCAACGACCAATCCGGCCGTAGCCGTTGAGTGCAACTTTGTAGGGACGCGGTTGAGGCATGGGGTTCTCGATTAGGCGCAAGTACGACACACCCCTTGTAGGAGCAAGCTTGCTCGCGATGGACGTGAACGATAACGCGCGCTTTCTGGATAAACGCGTTGTCCTTACGCTTTTCGCGAGCAAGCTCGCTCCTACAGGGGACTGCGGTGGTCGTGAAACCACCGCGTCGCGTTTTAGTCTTCCAGCAGCTCTTCAGCCTGGCCCAGGATGTTTTCCAGGGTGAAGCCGAACTCTTCGAACAAGGCTGGCGCAGGCGCCGACTCGCCGTAGGTGGTCATGCCGATCACGCGGCCTTCCAGGCCCACGTACTTGTACCAGTAGTCGGCATGGGAAGCCTCGATGGCGATACGTGCGCTGACCTGCAAAGGCAGGACCGCTTGCTTGTAGCCGGCATCCTGGGCATCGAACACGCTGGTGCACGGCATGGAAACCACGCGCACCTTGCGGCCCTGTTCGGTCAGTTTGTCGAAGGCCTGAACGGCCAGACCGATTTCCGAACCAGTGGCGATCAGGATCAGTTCAGGCTCGCCTGAGCAGTCCTTCAACACGTAGCCGCCACGGCTGATGTCGGCGATCTGCAGGGCGCTGCGGGTCTGGTGCTGCAGGTTCTGACGGGAGAAGATCAGAGCCGAAGGACCGTCCTTGCGCTCCAGTGCGTACTTCCAGCTCACCGCCGATTCAACGGCGTCGGCTGGACGCCAGGTATCGAGGTTCGGCGTGCAGCGCAGGCTGGCCAGTTGCTCGATTGGCTGGTGAGTCGGGCCGTCTTCGCCCAGACCGATGGAGTCGTGGGTGTAGACGTGGATCACGCGCTGCTTCATCAGGGCCGACATGCGTACCGCGTTGCGTGCGTATTCCATGAACATCAGGAAGGTCGCGCCGTAAGGCACCAGGCCGCCGTGCAGGGCTACGCCGTTCATGATCGCGGTCATGCCGAATTCGCGCACGCCGTAGTACATGTAGTTGCCGCTGGCGTCTTCGGCGGTGACGCCTTTACAACCTTTCCACAGGGTCAGGTTGGAGCCGGCCAGGTCAGCCGAGCCGCCAAGGAACTCAGGCAGCAGCGGGCCGAACGCGTTCAGGGCGTTCTGGCTGGCTTTACGGCTGGCGATGGTTTCGCCCTTGGCCGCCACTTCGGCGATGTAGGCATCGGCCTTCTCGGCGAAGTCGGCTGGCAGGTCACCGCTCAGACGACGCACCAATTCGTTGGCTTCAGTCGGGAAAGCGGCAGAGTAGGCAGCAAAACGCTGATCCCACTCGGCTTCCACGGCGCGACCGGTTTCCTTGGCGTCCCACTCGGCGTAGATGTCGGCCGGGATTTCGAACGGGCCGTGATTCCATTTCAGCGCCGCACGGGTCAGGGCGATTTCCGCGTCACCCAGCGGGGCGCCGTGGCAATCTTCCTTGCCTTGCTTGTTCGGCGAACCGAAACCGATGGTGGTCTTGCAGCAGATCAGGGTTGGCTGCTCGCTTTTGCGTGCGGTGTCGATCGCCGTCTTGATCTCTTCCGGGTCGTGACCGTCGACATTACGGATCACTTGCCAGTTGTAGGACTCAAAGCGCTTCGGCGTGTCGTCGGTGAACCAGCCTTCGACTTCGCCATCGATGGAGATGCCGTTGTCATCGTAGAAGGCGATCAGTTTGCCCAGGCCCAGGGTACCGGCCAGGGAAGCGACTTCGTGGGAAATGCCTTCCATCATGCAGCCATCACCCAGGAATACGTAGGTGTGGTGGTCGATAATGTTGTGGCCGGGACGGTTGAACTGCGCTGCCATGACTTTTTCAGCCAGGGCAAAACCCACGGCGTTGGCCAGGCCCTGGCCCAGTGGACCGGTGGTGGTTTCTACGCCTGGGGTGTAGCCGAGTTCCGGGTGGCCCGGGGTGCGGCTGTGCAGTTGGCGGAACTGCTTCAGGTCATCGATCGACAGGTCATAGCCGGTCAGGTGCAGCAGCGAGTAGATCAGCATCGAGCCATGGCCGTTGGACAGCACGAAGCGGTCACGGTCGGCGAACGATGGATTGCTCGGGTTGTGCTTGAGGTAGTCGCGCCAGAGTACCTCGGCGATATCTGCCATACCCATAGGGGCACCGGGATGGCCGCTGTTGGCTTTTTGCACGGCATCCATGCTGAGGGCACGAATGGCGTTGGCACGCTCACGACGGCTAGGCATCGCTGTTCTCCTGGGATTCTGAAACAAGAGTGAGTAAATCGAAACGGAAAAAAGGCGAGCATTTTCCCTCACCGGGCCGCCTCGGGGCAATGACAGATAGTCATCTGGAGGCGTTTTTCCAATGGATAACGACGTATTAACGTGATGAAACCTTTCTGCTCTGGCTTTGTTGACTGAACCTAACGTCAAGAAGTGCCATCTATCGAGCAATATCAAAACTTTTTGATATTGCTCTTGCGATGCCTTCGACCCATGACTAGACTGCCGGCCTTATGAATTTACGTGTGCCCTCCATTCAGCATGACGATTGCGATGAGCTGGCGGCCTTGTGCAAGGCTGGCGGCGATCCCCTGCGGTTGAATGTCTTGCGCGCACTGGCCAACGACTCGTTTGGCGTACTGGAACTGGCGCAGATCTTCGGCATCGGCCAGTCAGGCATGAGCCACCACCTCAAGGTACTGGCCCAGGCCGGCCTGGTGGCGACGCGCCGCGAAGGCAACGCGATTTTCTACCGTCGCGCCCTGCCCCACACCGAACTGCTGGGCGGCAAGCTGCACGCAGCCCTGCTCGAAGAAGTGGACAACCTGACGCTGCCGACCGACGTACAGTCGCGCATCGCCCAGGTCCATGGGCAACGGGCGGCCGCCAGCCAGGACTTTTTCTCACGGGTGGCGGAGAAGTTTCGCGCCCAGCAAGACTTGATCGCCGGCCTGCCGCAATACCGCGAAAGCGTGGTGGCCCTGCTCGACAAGTTGAGCTTTGGCAAAGACGCCACGGCAATTGAAGTCGGCCCCGGCGATGGCGCATTCCTGCCGGAACTGGCGCGCCGCTTCTCGCAAGTCACGGCGCTGGATAACAGCAGTGCGATGCTCGAACTGGCGCGCCAGGTCTGCGAACGCGACAAGCTGACTAACGTTAGCCTGCAACTGGCCGATGCATTGAACGGCGTCAGCCTCAAGGCCGATTGCGTGGTACTGAACATGGTGCTGCACCATTTTGCCGCGCCGGCCGATGCGCTCAAGCATATGGCCAATTTGCTGCAATCAGGCGGTAGCCTGCTAGTGACAGAGTTATGTAGCCACAACCAGAGTTGGGCCAGGGAGGCCTGCGGTGATCTCTGGTTGGGGTTTGAACAGGACGATCTGGCCCGTTGGGCCACCGCTGCGGGACTCGTTCCCGGGGAAAGCCTCTATGTAGGCTTACGTAATGGTTTCCAGATCCAGGTCCGCCATTTTCAGCGACCGGCTGGCGACACTCACCATCGGTAATTTCAGGAAAACATCGAGATGAGCGAATACTCCCTTTTCACCTCCGAGTCCGTGTCTGAAGGGCATCCGGACAAAATCGCCGACCAGATTTCTGATGCGGTGCTGGACGCCATCATTGCTGAAGACAAGTTCGCCCGTGTGGCGTGCGAGACTCTGGTGAAAACGGGCGTGGCGATCATCGCCGGCGAAGTCACCACCTCAGCCTGGGTCGACCTGGAACAGATCGTTCGTGACGTGATCCTGGGCATTGGGTACAACAGCTCCGACGTCGGCTTCGACGGCGCGACCTGCGGCGTGATGAACATCATCGGCAAGCAGTCCCCCGACATCAACCAGGGCGTCGATCGCGCCAGGCCGGAAGACCAGGGCGCCGGTGACCAGGGCCTGATGTTCGGCTACGCCAGCAACGAAACCGACGTATTGATGCCGGCACCAATCACCTTCTCTCACCAGTTGGTCCAGCGTCAGGCCGAAGCCCGCAAGTCCGGCCTGCTGCCTTGGCTGCGCCCGGACGCCAAGTCGCAAGTGACTTGCCGTTATGAAGGCGGCAAGGTCGTCGGCATCGACGCCGTTGTCCTGTCGACCCAGCACAACCCGGACGTGTCCTACAAAGACCTGCGCGAAGGCGTGATGGAGCTGATCGTCAAGCACGTGCTGCCTGCCGAACTGCTGAGCAAGGACACCCAGTTCCATATCAACCCGACCGGCCAGTTCATCATCGGCGGCCCGGTGGGCGACTGCGGCCTGACCGGCCGCAAGATCATCGTCGACAGCTACGGCGGCATGGCCCGTCACGGTGGCGGCGCGTTCTCCGGTAAAGATCCATCGAAGGTTGACCGTTCGGCAGCCTACGCCGGGCGTTACGTAGCCAAGAACATCGTTGCCGCCGGCCTGGCCGAGCGCTGCGAAATTCAGGTGTCCTACGCCATCGGCGTTGCCCAGCCGACTTCGATCTCGCTGAACACCTTCGGCACCGGCAAGATCAGCGATGACAAGATCGTCAAACTGGTCCGCGAAGTGTTCGACCTGCGTCCATACGCGATCACCACCATGCTCGACCTGCTGCACCCGATGTACCAGGAAACCGCTGCGTACGGCCACTTCGGTCGCACCCCGGCAACCAAGACCGTTGGTGACGACACCTTCACCACGTTCACCTGGGAAAAAACCGACCGCGCCGACGCTCTGCGTTCTGCTGCCGGCCTGTAAGATTTCCCCGCAACACCCGAAGCCCCGCACGGTTCGCGCCTTGCGGGGCTTTTTATTGGGATTCGCTTTACACCGCGTCGCATCCTTCGCGGGCAAGCCCGCTCCCACAGGGTAATGAGTTGGTCAAAACACCACCGTCTACTGTAGGAGCGGGCTTGCCCGCGAAGAGGCCAGTCCTGCCACCGGAAATACCCGGCAAAATACCCCCTCTCCGCGCCACCCCATACTGACCTAGCCTTCACGCACCTCACCGAGCAAGGACGCTCAAGATGCTTTCCGACCTGCGCCTGTTTTTCGTCTTTCTACTGACCTTTGCCCACCTGACCGCCAATGCCGCCGAATGCCCGGACTGGCCACCGGAACGCGCCCAGAACGAAGTCAACCAACTGCAACAGCAAATCGACTTCTGGGACGACAGCTATCACCGCCAGGGACGCTCACTGGTCGCCGATGAACTCTACGACCAGTCCCGCTCGCAACTCACCCAATGGCGCCACTGCTTCAACCTGAGCCCGTCCGCAGACCCCTTGCGCACTGCGCGCGGCACGCTGCCCCACCCCATCGCCCACACTGGCCTGGACAAACTGCATGACCGTCCCGCCGTGGAAAAATGGCTGCGTGACCGGGTGGACGTCTGGGTCCAGCCTAAAATCGATGGTGTGGCGGTGACCCTGGTTTACCGTAACGGCCTGTTGACCCAGGCCATCAGCCGTGGTGACGGCGAAAGCGGTCAGGACTGGACCGCTCCTGCACGGCAGATTCCGGCCATCCCGCAACGGCTATCGCAAGCCCGGGACGTGATCGTGCAAGGCGAACTGTATTGGCGCCTGACCGATCACGTGCAAGCCCGGGCCGGCAGCCTCAATGCTCGTGCCTCGGTGGCCGGCCTGATGGCGCGCAAGGTCTTGAGCACCGAGCAGGCCGCCAACATCGACCTGTTTGTCTGGGACTGGCCCCAAGGGCCGGCGAGCGTACCCGCGCGTGCTGCGGCGCTGACTGCGCTGGGCTTCCCGAGTACCACGGCATACAGCCAGCCAATCGCCTCCGTCACCGATGCCGAACACTGGCGCGAACACTGGTATCGCTCCCCCCTGCCCTTTGCCAGCGACGGCATTGTCCTGCGCCAGAACCAGCGCCCGGCCGCCGAACGCTGGCAGGCCAGATCACCTTACTGGGCCATCGCCTGGAAATACCCCTTCGCCCAGGCACTGGCCGAAGTCCGCCAGGTTCACTTCAAAATCGGCCGGACCGGGCGGATCACTCCGGTACTTGAATTGACCCCGGTGCAGCTCGATGACCGGCAGATCAAACACGTCAGTGTCGGTTCGTTGCAACGCTGGCAGGCGCTGGACATACGTCCGGGTGACCAGGTCGCCATCAGCCTGGCCGGGCTGACCATTCCCAGGCTCGATAGCGTTGTATTGCGCAGCAGCGAACGCGCCGAGTTGAACGCACCACTGGCAGCGGACTTTCATTCGTTGAGTTGCTGGCAACCGACTCCGGGCTGTGAGAGCCAGTTTCTCGCACGCCTGACCTGGCTCAGCAGCAAACAGGGCCTGGCGCTGCCCAATGTGGGTCCGGGCACTTGGGAAAAACTTCTTGCAACAGGTCGCTTGAACGGACTGCTGGATTGGTTGACCCTCGATGCTCAAGAGCTTGCTACTATTGACGGTTTCGGCGAGCGTAGCGCGGTTCGCCTTGCAGACAGCTTCAACCGAGCCCGGCAACGCCCGTTCGCGCACTGGCTCAAAGCCCTGGGATTACCTCCGACAGGTCAGGTGCACCTCGGCAACTCGTGGCAGGCACTGGCGCAGCGAGACATCGAACAATGGCGGGCCGAGACCGATATCGGCCCGGGACGCGCGGCACAACTGAACGCCTTTTTCCGCGATCCGCAGGTCCTGGCCTTGAGTGAAACATTACGTGATGCGGGGATTGACGGCTTTTAGCGGTCAGCCTTGCGCCCAGCGGGAACCCCAGGGGACCGCCGGGCTCCAACAAGCCGTTGCCACACCGGCCCGCTTGTCTTCTTGTATGGAGCTTTTATGAAATTTCTTTCGCCGCTCGTCCTGTTGGCCCTTTGCAGCGTGCTGACCACCCCGTTGATGGCAGACGAGGAAGCGCCAGGGCTGACCGGTTGCGCGGCCAGGAAGCAAGGTATCGTCAACCAGATCGAATTGGCCAAGGTCCACGGCAACGCCGACCAGCAGGCAGGCCTGGAAAAAGCCCTGAGCGAAGTCGAGGCGAACTGCACCGACGCCTCGCTGAAGAAGGAACGGGAAAACAAGGTGCTTGACGCCAGGCACGAGGTCAGCAAGCGTCAGGCGGACCTCGACAAGGCCATGAGCAAAGGCGACTCTGACAAGATCAACAAGCGCAAAGACAAACTCGCCGATGCCCGCAAGGAATTGCAGGAAGCACTCGATGAGCTGGATAAGTAACGCAACAGTTCTTTTGTGGCGAGGGGGCAAGCCCCCTCGCCACAGGTCATGCGTAGCACCCAATCAATGATCCCGAAACGCCTTATGACACGCACTGCAAGCATCTTCGACTTTCTGCACCGACGGCCCCAGGTTGCTGGCCTTGTAGGGTTGAACCTGGCTGGCGATCACCAATTCGCCAGTGGCGGACTCAAGGTCACGGGCCATGGCCTGGAAACGCGCCTGCTGCTCCCAGACATCGCTCTTGGCGCTGGTGTGATCTTCTTCGCGGACCTGCGGAAAGTGTTGCCACGGCTCACGGGACAGCGCATCGAGTTTCACCGCGCCCTCGGCGAACTTCGGGCCATCGAAGGCAATGCGCCCGCGCAGCATGCCGCCCAGGTCTTCGCCAGTCTTGAGCATCTGCTTGAAAATGGCCTTGCGCTGGCCGAGCGGCGAGTTGGGGTCGACTCCGCCACAAGCGGACAACGTCAGGCAGGCCAGCAATACAACAGAAAGTCTTTTAAGAGTCATGGTGGCTTCAGGTCACGGGAAACGGCGGCCAGTATCCTCGCGTCATCGGCAAAGACCAATAGCCCTATTATCAACAAGGGTTGCCTGAGCGCTCCATGCGCTCGGGCAACCGGCAAAGGAATCGCTCCATGAACAGCCGTTTCAAGGCATGGCGTTGCAGCCTGGCCTGGACCCTGCCGATGGTGGCCCTGCTCGCAGGTTGCACCGGTGGCGACAACCAACAACCGAAGACCCACGCTCTGGCGACCTATTCCAGCGCCACATGGGAGGCGCTGCCGGCGGTGTCCGACAACGACCTGGTCGCCGGCTTCGGCTCGTGGCGCAGCGCCTGCACCCGACTCAAGGCCGACCCGGTCTGGGGTGGCACCTGCGCAGCGGCTGCCAACGTACCGCAAACCGCCAACGACATTCGCGGTTTTCTCAAACAGAACCTCGATGTCTATGGCCTGCGTGCCGCCAACGACAACCCCAGCGGCCTGATCACCGGCTACTACGAACCGGTCTATCCCGGGAGCCTGACCCAGACCGGCGCTGCCAATGTCCCGGTCTATGGCGTCCCCGAAGACATGATCGTCGTCGCCCTCGACAGCATTTACCCGGAACTCAAGGGCAAACGCCTGCGTGGTCGGCTCGAAGGTCGCGTGCTCAAGCCGTACGACGATGCGGCAACCATCGAAAACAAAGGAGTCAAGGCGCCTGTCGTGGCCTGGCTGACCGATCCGATGAACCTGCAGTTCCTGCAAATCCAGGGGTCGGGTCGTATCCAGCTCGACAACGGCCGCCAGTTGCGCATTGCTTACGCCGATCAAAACGGCCATCCGTATCGACCGATCGGCCGCTGGCTGGTGGAACAGGGCGAGTTGAAAAAAGAAGACGTGACCATGGGCGCCATCAGCACCTGGGCCAAGGCCAATCCGTCGCGGATTCCCGAACTGCTCGGCAGCAACCCCAGCTACGTGTTCTTCACCCGCAACCCGGACAGCAACGAAGGCCCGCGCGGCTCGCTGAACGTACCGCTGACCGCCGGTTACAGCGCAGCAGTGGATCGCAAGGTCATTCCGCTGGGCAGCCTGTTGTGGCTGTCCACCACCAAACCGGACGGCACTGCGCTGGTTCGCCCGGTGGCCGCACAGGACACCGGCGGCGCCATTGCCGGCGAGGTCCGGGCGGATCTGTTCTGGGGCACCGGCGATGCGGCCGGGCAATTGGCCGGAGACATGAAGCAACAGGGGCAAATCTGGATGCTCTGGCCCAAAGGTGCGGCGCTACCGCAAGTGCCGCAGGTGGCGGATGCGGTTAAAGCCAATCCGTGAGCAACAAATTACTGTAGGAGCCGGCTTGCCGGCGAAGGCGGCGGGTTGATCAACAATGATGTCGCCTGACACTCCGCTTTCGCCGGCAAGCCGGCTCCTACAGGTCAATGGTGTCGGCGAAGATCTGTCAGACCGACACCACAAAGAAACTCACGATCAACGCCATCCCCACGAACCACACCAGCGACCGCAGCGTCGCCCAGTCCGCCAGGTAGCAGATGATGTAAAGCAGGCGGCTGGTAATGAACAACACCGACAGCACATTGATCGTCACCAGTTCGGCATTGCCGACCAGGTGCGCCACAATCACCGCCGCCGCGAACGCCGGGGTCACTTCGTAACTGTTCAACTGCGCCGAGTGTGCCCGCCTGCCCAAGCCTTCCAGAGAATCGAGAAAATCCCGAGGATCATGATTGTCTTTCAGCCGGAATCCGCCACTGATCTTGGCGATCCACGTACACATATACGGCAGGAGTATCGCAATCAAAATGCACCATAGAGCCACCGTCATAACGTCGTCCTTTCTTCTGGTTGTGGAAAGTTGAATTCCATCCGGGCGATCAAAACTTCATCACAAGCATGCCTATCATCACAAGGCTACAGGCGAGCAACCGTGGCCCGCCAAACGGTTCTTTCAGGTAGCGCATGCCAAACAGCACCACCAGAATCACGCTGATCTCGCGCAATGCTGCGGCCTCGGCAATCGAACCCAGCTGCATCGCCCACAGCACCAAAGCGTAGCTGAACAACACGCAGAACCCGACCGCCAGGCCCAGCCGCCACTGCTCGCGCCAGAACAGCAAGAACGCCGGTCGTTTGCGCACCCACGCCAATAGAGGAAACGGCCAGGCGCTGAGCAGAGTGACCCAGACCAGGTAATCCAGTGGATGGGACCAGCGCCGCAATGCCTGCCCGTCGATGTAGGTGTAGCAGCCGATGCACAGGCCGATCAGCGCCACCACCGGCAGCATCGACCACGGCAAACGCGCACCGCCGCCGCCCTGCCAGAGCAGGCACAGCATGCCGAACGGGATCAGCAGGATTCCGAAAATCTGTTGGCGGGTCAGCTCTTCCCCGGCAAAGATCAGCGTCAACGCCAGCACCACCAACGGCGACAGGCCGCGCATCAATGGATAGACCAGCCCAAGGTCGCCGACCCGATAGGCCTGGATCAACAAATAGCGATAGAGCAACTCGAACGCCGCCGATGCCAGGATCCACGGCCAGATCTCCAGCGGCGGCACGCTCAGCAATGGCAACATCAGCGCGACAAAGAGCAGCCCCACGCTGTCCATGCAGGCCACCACCAGCAGCCGCTCCGCACTGAATTTGATCAGGGTATTCCACGCCGCATGCAACAGCGCCGCCATCAACACCAACGCCGTTGCCAGCACGGCCTACTCCTTTTTTGACCCAGCCCCTTGCAGGAGCGAGCTTGCTCGCGATGGACGTCAACGATAACGCGTACTAGCTGCCTGAACGCGTTGCCCTGACGTTTTTCGCGAGCAAGCTCGCTCCTACAGTGTTCGGCGGAGAATTGATTCGCGATATATCAGTGGCTGTTTATACTGCAAGCGACCACGCCGCATTCAGTTGCGCACGACTAATTCCAATAAAAATTCTGCCCGGCCCGCTCTCGTCGAGAACGGACACCGGCCTGCGTATGCCTGATCACAGCGTCAAGACTACCGACAGAGACCTTGCGCATGCCACTCGCCTTGCTTGCCCTCGCTGTTGCCGCCTTCGGCATCGGCACCACCGAATTCGTCATCATGGGCCTGTTGCCCGACGTCGCACGCGATCTCGGCGTGAGCATTCCCGATGCCGGACTGCTGATCACCGGCTATGCCCTGGGCGTGGTGTTCGGCGCACCGATCCTCGCCGTCGGCACCGCCAACATG
The DNA here is from genome assembly GCF_019947515.1 of Pseudomonas sp. A-B-19. NCBI lineage: Bacteria > Pseudomonadati > Pseudomonadota > Gammaproteobacteria > Pseudomonadales > Pseudomonadaceae > Pseudomonas > Pseudomonas sp. A-B-19. The sequence goes on along the minus strand of NZ_JAGYGN010000011.1, from coordinate 117,316 downwards.
CCGCGCAAAGCTACCCTGCTGGGCATGACACTGATGTTCATCCTGGGCAACATGCTCTGCGCGCTGGCGCCGAATTACGCCACGCTGATGGCCGCGCGAGTGATCACCGCACTGTGCCATGGCGCATTTTTCGGCATCGGTTCGGTGGTCGCCGCCGGACTGGTGGCACCCAACAAACGGGCCCAGGCGATTGCCATGATGTTCACTGGCCTGACCCTGGCCAACGTGCTCGGCGTGCCGCTGGGCACCGCACTCGGGCAATACGCAGGCTGGCGCTCGACCTTCTGGGCAGTGTCGGTGATCGGTGTGCTGGCGGCGATTGCGCAATGGGTCTGGTTGCCGAAGAACATCGCGATGGATAAAGCCAACCTGGCCAGCGAGTTCAAGGTGCTGGGCAAGGCCAACGTACTGCTGGCGCTGGGTATGAGTGTGCTGGCCTCGACCAGCCTGTTCAGTGTGTTTACCTACATCGCGCCGATCCTGCAGGACATCACTGGCGTCAGCCCGCACGGCGTCACCCTCATGCTGCTGTTGTTCGGCGTTGGCTTGACCGCCGGCAGCATGCTCGGTGGTCGTCTGGCGGACAGCCGTTTGCTGCCTTCACTGGTGGGCATGGCGCTGGCGGTACTGGTGGTGCTGGCGGCGTTCACGCAAACCAGCCATTCGGCCATTCCGGCAGCGATCACGCTGGTGCTGTGGGGGACGTTCGCCTTTGCGCTCTGCCCGATCCTGCAACTGCTGATCATCGATCAGGCCATTGAGGCGCCGAACCTGGGTTCGACCTTGAACCAGAGCGCCTTCAACCTCGGCAACGCCGCCGGAGCCTGGATCGGCGGCCTGGTGGTGGCCAGCGGCGCGGATCTGGCGGACTTGCCATGGACCGGTGCGCTGGTCAGCGGGCTGACCGTGTTGACTGCATTGTTCTTCATCTATCGCCAGCGTCGCGTTGCGGCTGCGCTTGATCTGGCGGGTTGAGCATCAACTCGATCGTATGCTTGCGAAGGGCGCGCCACTGATCTCACTGAGCAGCATCATCATCCTTGAACTGGTCTTTGACGTACTTGATCTCGGTTCGGCCATGGGGCGCGGGCAAACCGTCTTCACCCAGGTTGACGAAGACCATCTTCTCCACCGTGAGGATGCTTTTGCGGGTGATCTTGTTGCGCACTTCGCATGTCAGGGTGATCGAGGTGCGGCCGAATTCGGTTGCCGTGATGCCCAGTTCGATGATGTCGCCCTGGCGCGAGGCGCTGACGAAGTTGATTTCGGAAATGTACTTGGTCACTACACGCTGGTTCCCCAACTGGACGATGGCGTAGATCGCCGCCTCTTCGTCGATCCAGCGCAGCAGGCTGCCGCCGAACAAAGTGCCGTTAGGGTTGAGGTCTTCGGGTTTTACCCATTTGCGGGTGTGGAAATTCATGCTCACTCCTGACCATCTTGCCGATTGATGCCTGGCATCATGGCAGAGCCCGGGCTAGAGCTCTATCAAGCTTTGACTATGGTCTCGATTACCGTTCGGACATTGACCGACAGAAACGCTTTGGAAGATCAGCATAGCCCGCTATAATCGCCACCGTTTCAAAACGGTCATCATCGCTTGATACCGTTTTCCCGCCACCTGTCCGAGGGGCGCTGCAGCAGGTTCGTCCTGTCAGGCTCGGATGGGGCGTTGCCTGGCCTTAAGCCAGACACTAAACGCACAACGGCGCCCATTCGCATACATTACGAATGGAGGCTCTTCATGAGCGCTGTTATCACGCCTGCAGATTTTACCGATTACAAAGTCGCCGACATGTCCCTGGCTGCCTGGGGCCGTCGCGAAACCATCATCGCTGAATCCGAAATGCCAGCCCTGATGGGTCTGCGTCGCAAATACTCCGAAGAGCAACCGCTCAAGGGCGCGAAGATCCTCGGCTGCATCCACATGACCATTCAGACTGCCGTGCTGATCGAAACCCTGGTTGCCCTGGGTGCCGAAGTGCGCTGGTCGTCCTGCAACATTTTCTCGACTCAGGACCAGGCCGCCGCCTCCATCGCCGCTGCCGGCATTCCGGTTTTCGCCTGGAAAGGTGAAACCGAACAAGAGTACGAGTGGTGCCTGGAGCAGACCATCCTGAAGGATGGCCAGCCATGGGACGCCAACATGATCCTCGACGACGGCGGCGACCTGACCGAGCTGCTGCACAAGAAGTACCCACAGGTTCTGGATCGCGTCCACGGCGTGACCGAAGAAACCACAACCGGCGTTCACCGCCTGCTGGACATGCTGGCCAAGGGCGAGCTGAAAATCCCGGCCATCAACGTCAACGACTCGGTGACCAAGAGCAAGAACGACAACAAGTACGGCTGCCGTCACAGCCTGAACGATGCCATCAAGCGCGGCACCGACCACCTGCTGTCCGGCAAGCAAGCGCTGGTCATCGGCTACGGCGACGTGGGCAAGGGTTCCGCTCAGTCCCTGCGCCAGGAAGGCATGATCGTCAAGGTTTCCGAAGTCGACCCGATCTGCGCCATGCAAGCCTGCATGGACGGTTTCGAAGTGGTTTCGCCATTCATCGACGGTATCAACAACGGTACTGAAGCGAGCATCGACAAGGCCCTGCTGGGCAAGATCGACCTGATCGTGACCACCACCGGTAACGTCAATGTTTGCGACTCGAACATGCTCAAAGCCCTGAAGAAGCGTGCAGTTGTCTGCAACATCGGTCACTTCGACAACGAAATCGACACCGCTTTCATGCGCAAGAACTGGGCATGGGAAGAAGTGAAGCCGCAGGTTCACAAGATCCACCGTACCGGCGCTGGCGATTTCGACCCACAGAACGACGACTACCTGATCCTGCTGGCCGAAGGCCGTCTGGTTAACCTGGGCAATGCAACCGGCCACCCGAGCCGCATCATGGACGGTTCGTTCGCCAACCAGGTTCTCGCGCAGATCTTCCTGTTCGGCCAGAAGTACGCCGACCTGTCGCCAGCCCGGAAAGCCGAGCGCCTGACCGTTGAAGTACTGCCCAAGAAACTCGACGAAGAAGTGGCCCTGGAAATGGTCCGTGGCTTCGGCGGCGTCGTGACTCAACTGACCAAGACCCAGGCCGACTACATCGGCGTGACCGTCGAGGGTCCGTTCAAGCCGCACGCTTACCGCTACTGATACCTTGAATGACAACGCGGTGTGCCTGGCGCACCGTGTTGTCTGGTTCGCTGGCAAGCCAGCTCCTACAGGGTTTATGTCGCACTTGTAGGAGCTGGCTTGCCAGCGAAGGCGTCGTGACGGACACACCGTTTGGCTTTCGAGTTTCCAAGGATATGACCATGTCCCAAGATCGTCGCTACAGCTTCGAGTTCTTCCCTACGAAGACCGATGCCGGGCAAGAAAAGCTGCTCGCCACTGCTCGCCAGTTGGCCACCTACAACCCCGATTTCTTCTCCTGCACCTACGGCGCCGGCGGTTCGACCCGTGATCGCACGCTGAACACCGTGTTGCAGCTCGAAAGCGAAGTCAAAATCCCTGCCGCTCCGCACCTGTCCTGCGTGGGCGACAGCAAAGCTGACCTGCGTGGCCTGCTGGCCGAGTACAAGGCCGCCGGCATCAAGCGTATCGTCGCTCTGCGCGGTGACCTGCCTTCGGGCATGGGCATGGCCAGCGGTGAATTGCGCCACGCCAACGACCTGGTTGAATTCATTCGTGAAGAAACCGGTGATCATTTCCACATCGAAGTCGCCGCTTACCCGGAGATGCATCCGCAAGCGCGCAATTTCGAAGACGATGTTGCCAACTTCGTACGCAAGGCCAATGCTGGCGCCGACAGTGCGATCACCCAGTACTTCTTCAACGCCGACTGCTACTTCTACTTCGTGGAACGTGTGCGGGCGCTGGGTGTGAACATCCCGATCGTGCCGGGCATCATGCCGATCACCAACTACAGCAAGCTGGCACGCTTCTCCGATGCCTGCGGTGCGGAAATCCCGCGCTGGATCCGCAAGCAACTGGAAGCCTACGGCGACGACACCCAGAGCATTCAGCGCTTTGGTGAACAGGTCATCACCGAAATGTGCGAACAATTGCTGCAGGGCGGCGCTCCAGGGCTGCACTTCTACACATTGAACCAGGCTGAAGCGAGCCTGGCGGTGTGGAATAACCTGAAGTTGCCACGTTGAAGCAGCTATAAGCTGCAAGTTGAAAGCTACAAGCAAGACCAAAAGATCGCAGCCTTCGGCAGCTCCTACCCCGGAATGTGTATTCCCTGCAGGAACTGTCGCAGGCTGCGATCTTTTGCTTTCAGCGCACTATTAATGTGCAGCAATCCACGGAGTTAGAGCATCTGCGGTCAGTTTCTGGCTCTTTCCGGTTTCTCGTCGTAATCTCAAACCCATGCCTTTGATCACGCAGTTAATCGCCATGCTTGTCTTCGCTTGCCTGAGCTTCGCCGCCCGGGGCGAGAAGCTGCGCATTGTCACGGAGCCGTGGGCGCCTTATGTGTATGAAGTCAACGGCAAATCACTGGGCCTGGACTACGAAACCACCGCCATTGTCTTCAAGCGCCTGGGCATCGAAGTGGAATGGCAGTTTCTGCCATGGAAACGCTGCCTGTCGATGCTTGAAACCGGGCAGGCCGACGGCGCACTGGACATCTTCCACAGCGACGAACGTGATGCGACCCTGCTCTACCCCAGCGAACCACTGTCTGAAGTCCAGTTCGTGATGTTCTACGCCAATGAGCGGCCCCATCCATTTCGCACCCTCGATGACTTGCGCGGCCTGACCATCGGCACCTCGCCGGGTTACCTGTACAGCAAGGACTTCAGCGATTCGACGCTGTTCACCCGTGAGCCGGCTCCCACCCATGAAGCCAACTTCGGCAAACTGGTACGCGGGCGCATCGACCTGCTGATTACCGACCGCCGGGTCGGCCAGCATTTGCTCGATGAACTGGGCATCCGCGGCAAGATCACCGAAAACCCCACGGTCATCAGCCAGCAAAGCCAGTTTCTCGCAGTACGTCGCAATGCGGGCATGGATCTGCTGGTGCAGCGTTTTGGCGCCGAACTCAAACGCTTCAAGCGCGAGCCCGCCTACGCTGAATTGAGTGCCCGTTATGGCGCGCAGCCGGCCGCCAGCGTGAAGGCTGAAAAGGCCACGGCCGCCACGGAAAAAACCGTTGAGCAGCAGGAAAGCGGCGCGCAGTGATTGCTCTGTTATACTCCGGCCTTCCCGCCAGGCTCACGCCCGGACGCTCGGAATCGTTCAAGGCATCTCAACCCCGCTACTGCGCAGCTTTCAGCCCGCGCGAGCGCTTGCAGACGAGCCTTCGAGACCCAGCAGGACCGGACGGGATAGCGTCCTCTTAAACGCCATTCGCGCCAGGCAAGACTCCCATTGGGCCAAGCCCTAACTTAAAACAGGATTACTCATGTCCTTTGCTTCCCTCGGTCTCTCCGAGGCTTTAGTCCGCGCCATCGAGGCGGCGGGCTATACCGAGCCTACTCCGGTGCAACAGCGGGCCATTCCCGCCGTGTTGCAAGGTCGCGACCTGATGGTCGCGGCACAGACAGGTACTGGTAAAACCGGTGGTTTCGCCCTTCCGATCCTGGAGCGGTTGTTCCCCAACGGTCACCCGGACAAATCCCAGCGTCACGGCCCGCGCCAGCCGCGCGTACTGGTCCTGACCCCGACTCGCGAACTCGCAGCCCAGGTGCATGAAAGCTTCAAGGTCTATGCCCGTGACCTGAAGTTCGTCAGCGCCTGCATCTTCGGCGGTGTCGGCATGAACCCGCAGGTGCAGGCCATGGCCCGTGGCGTGGATGTGCTGGTGGCCTGCCCTGGCCGCCTGCTCGACCTGGCCGGCCAAGGCAGCGTCGACCTGTCCCACGTGGAAATCCTCGTGCTGGACGAAGCCGACCGCATGCTCGACATGGGTTTCGTCCATGACGTGAAGAAAGTGCTGGCGCGCCTGCCAGCCAAGCGCCAGAACCTGCTGTTCTCGGCGACCTTCTCCAAGGACATCACCGACCTCGCCGGCAAGCTGCTGCACAACCCGGAGCGCATCGAAGTCACGCCGCCGAACACTACGGTCGAGCGTATCGAACAGCGTGTGTTCCGCCTGGCCGCCAGCCACAAGCGTGCCTTGCTGGCCCATCTGATCACCGCCGGCGCCTGGGAACAGGTGCTGGTGTTCACCCGCACCAAGCACGGCGCCAACCGCCTGGCCGAGTACCTGGACAAACACGGCCTGAGCGCCGTCGCGATCCACGGCAACAAGAGCCAGAACGCCCGCACCAAAGCCCTGGCCGACTTCAAGGCCGGCGAAGTGCGCATCCTGGTCGCCACCGACATCGCCGCCCGCGGCCTGGATATCGACCAGTTGCCCCACGTGGTCAACTTCGAGTTGCCAAATGTCGATGAAGACTACGTGCACCGCATCGGCCGTACTGGCCGCGCCGGTCGTTCGGGCGAGGCGATTTCGCTGGTAGCCCCGGACGAAGAAAAACTGCTGAAAAGCATCGAACGCATGACCCGGCAGAAAATCGCCGACGGCGACCTGATGGGCTTCGATGCCAGCGCCGTGGAAGCCGAGAAACCAGAAGTGCGCGAGCGTCCGGACATGCGTAACCCGCGCAATCCACGCGGCCCGCGCGGCGACGGTCCGAACGGCAGCGGCGGCGGCGGTCGCAAGGACAAAGGAAAAGACAAGGGCAAGGAAAAACCGGCGGGTGAGCGCGGCGAGCGTCCAGCCCGTCAGCAGAAGCCACGTGAAGGCACTCCGGCTCGCGAACAGCGTCCGTCGCAGCCTCCTCGTGCCGCCGCTGATCGCGCCCCGGACGAGTTCCTGGACGACGATATCGATAATTTCGGTAACCGCGTCGACTACGTGCCGCAGCAGAAACCGGCCCAAGGCCGTGGTCGCCGTCCGGGTGCTCCGGCGCAAGGCACCGCGGCAGGTTCGGGCGCTCCACGCTCCGGCAAACCACAAGGTCGCCAGAGCGGTCCGCGCAACAGCGATGGCGCCAGCACCGGCACCCCGCCGGCCAAGCGTAGCGGCCCTCGCAGTGGCGCACCGCGCGACGGCCAGGCCCGTCGCGAAGACTCGCGCAACCGCCGCCCGGCCCGTGACGAGCAGTCGCGCTCCGAGCCAGCCGTGCAGAACCCGCGTGGCCCCGCGCCGAAGATCATGCACAAGGAGTCGAAGGCTGACCGCTTCCCGACGCCTGAGCAACTGGATCAACTGCCAAGCCGTCCTCGTGGTGAGAAACCAGCGTTGCTGACCCGCAATCGCTGAGTTATCGCTGCAATGAAAATGCCCCGGTTCGAAAGAGCCGGGGCATTTTTGTTGGAGCTGGAACTGCCTTTGTAGGAGCTGCCGCAGGCTGCGATCTTTTGATTTTGATTGTTTAGGAGTAAAAGATCGCAGCCTGCGGCAGCTCCTACAGGGGGTCGTGTGCGGCAATAAAAAACGCCCGTGCTCGGGAGAGCAGCGGGCGTTTTTTATGTCGCAGCGAAAGTTATTTCGCTTTGACACCTTCAAACGTGACGTACAGATCAACCGCATCGGACTGTGGACCCAGGTCCATCATCTTGCCGAAATCGGAACGCTTGATGCTGGTAGTGCCCTCGAAGCCTGCACGGTAGCCGCCCCATGGATCCTTGCCTTCACCCAGGAAAGTGGCCTTGATCACGACTGGCTTGGTTACGCCATCAATAGTCAGGTCGCCGGCCACGTCGGCCGTGTCTTTGCCAGCGGCGTTCTTACCGGTGGCTTTAACGCTGGTGGACACGAACGTGGCCTTAGGGAAATCAGCCACTTTCAGGAAGTCTTTGCTGGAGATGTGCTTGTCACGTTCGGCGTTGTTGGTGAAAACGCTGGCGGTGTTCACGTTGAACTCGATCTTGCTGTCTTCAGGCTTGGCAGCGTCGAAGCTGAACTTGCCGTCCATGGTCTTGAAGGTACCGGTGATGAAGCTGTAGCCCAGGTGGCTGATCTTGAAATTGACGAAGGCGTGCTGGCCTGTTGTGTCTACAACGTAGTCAGCCGCCATCACGTTGGCGGACAGCAGAGCGGAACCGATTGCCAGAGCGGCGAGAGTCTTTTTCAACATGCTTTGTTTTCCTTGGGAGTCGAGGTTGAACTTCAGGCGTTGCGACCCAGCATTCGCTTGAGGGTCGCATCACGGTCGATAAAGTGGTGCTTCAATGCTGCCAACGCATGGAGGCCGGAAAAAATTACCAGCACCCACGCCAGATAGAGGTGAATCGCACCGGCGTTATCTGCCTGATCCGGCAATCCGGAAACCAGGGCAGGCACTTCAAACCAGTCAAACACCGGAATCCCCGCACCCTCTGCGGTGGAAATCAGATAACCGGCAATCATCACGGCGAACAGACAGAAATACAGAAAGGCATGACCGAACATGGCGCCAAGACGCGTCATGCGGCTGTAACTGGCCAACGCCGGTGGTGGCGGACTGATGAAGCGCCACAACATCCGCAGCACCATGACGCCCAGCAAGATCAAACCAATGCTCTTGTGCAGATCCGGCCCGTCTTTGCGCCACGGGTCGTAATAACCAAGGCCGACCATCCACAGCCCGAGGGCGAACAAACCGAACACGGCCAGTGCCACGCCCCAGTGCATGATGATGCTGACCCAGCCATAGCGAGAGGTCGAGTTACGTAGCTGCATTGCCTAGATCCCTGTAAGTACTGGCCCAAGACTATCGAGTTATCTATCGAATTAAAGCGGAAAATTTCGCTTTGAAATATCGAAAAATGCGATCAAGAGTCTGAAACAGGCGAGTTAAGGAAAGATTAAAGTCGAAAGTGTCAGAAAAAATGAATACAAACCGAAGAACACCTGTACCAAATGTTTTATTCGATTTTAGACCCCGGCTTTCTTCAGGCAAAAAAAACGCGGCATTTACGCCGCGTTCTTTTTGTCCCATGACTTACTACTACGCCTTGGCATCCATTGCCGGAGTCGCCGCGGGTTTAGCGGCTGGCTTCTTCACCGGCTCGGTTTTCTTGGCCGGGGCCTTGACCGGGGCTTTTTTCGCCTCGGTCTTGGCAGTCGGTTTCACCGGAGCCTTTTTGGCCGGCTCGGTTTTTACCGGGGTCGCAGGCTTCGGCGCTTCCACCGGGGCCGGTGCGACCGCCGGGGCTGGTGCCGGAGCAGGCGCTGGCGGTGCAACCGGCTCAGGCGCCTTGACCAGCTCTGGCTTCTTCTCGTCATCGGAGCCGCCGAACAGGTTGCTGAAGAAATTGCCTTTCTTCGCCGCCACCGCACCAGCGCCCGCCGCAGCGGCAGCCGGGACCACTTTCGCCGGTTCGAACGACTTGCCCGCCGCCAGGTCCTCAACCTGGCTGGCTGCACGCTGACCGGTGCGCAACGCGCCTTCCAGGGTGCCCGGGTACAGGGTGTCGGTGTGTTCGCCAGCGAAGGTTACACGCTGAATCGGGCGTTCCCACAGGCGCCAGAACTTGCTGATCTGACCCGGACCGAAGGCCAGGTAGGCGCCGCCAGTCGACGGATCGGAGCTGTAGCGACGGATTTCATAACCGGTGAACGCACCGCGAGCCTGTGGATAGAACTCATGCAGGCGAATCAACACCTGATCGACCATCTGCTTGTCGCCGAACGCCTGCATCACCCGCGCGTTGTCGCCGGACAGGTTGATCACCACGTTGGCACCGCCCTTCAGGGCAGGCTCGATCCACAGCATGCCCAGGCCGGTGTTGCTGTAGATCTCGCCAGACATGCGCGCCCTGGATTCCCAAACCGGCGTCTTGAACTTCAGCATGATCTGGTCGCGCCAGCCGTAATTGGTGCCTTTGATCGCCGCCAGGTGCTGGGCGTCCAGCGCCGGGGTCATCTGGATCTTGTTCAGGGCGCGCAGTGGCACGGCCAGCACCACGTAGTCAGCCTGATAGCTGACGCTGTCGACTTTGACGGTCACGCCGTCCTTGTCCTGAATGATCGACGAGACCCGGGAATTGGTCTTGATGGTTTTCAGCTGTTTGACCAGAGCCTGGGCCAGCACCGGGCTGCCACCGACCAGACGCGAAGCACGCAGGTCGCGATCGGAGACGCCGCGGTAAACGCGGCTCTGCTGCGCGAAGTACAGCAGCGACAAACGCGAAGGTTCGTCGTAGCGGGTACGGATCTGCTGGTTGATCAACTGGCGGGCGGTGGCCGGCAGGTTCTGCTTGTCCAGCCAGCTCGACACGTTGATCTGATCCAGCGCGTACAGCGTGTTGTTGGCGGCCGGGTTCTGCGGGTCGTCGATCGAACGCGCCAGATCGTCCACGGTCTTGTCGAAACGCTTGAGCGCCTCGGCGGTGGCCGGCTGTTTGGTCGCCAGGTCGGCGGCGGAGAAATACTCACCATCGATCAAATAGCCTGGGGTCCGCACGAACTCAGGGGCCGGCGCAGTGCTCAGCTTGAAGTTCGATACGTATTTGTTCAGCACCGGTTGGGCCTTGTCGTTGCCGATCCACTCACTGGTGGCCATGCCGGAACGGCCGCCCAGGCTCGACTTGGCTTCCAGCAGGGTGACCTGCCAACCCTTGTTCTGCAGCTCGTACGCAGCAGTCAGGCCCGACAGGCCGCCGCCGATCACGATCGCGGTTTTATCCTTGGCCAGCGCAGACACGCTGAACAGCCCCAACATCACCAGCGCACAGGCGCGCAGCCAACCGACAGACATTCAGCGAACTCCGGAATCAAACGAGGAAAACAGCAGTTTTTGCGAGCCAGACGGCTCAAGAACCGCGAAGGATACGTCAGCCTTCAAACACCCGCCAGCAACCTCTATCGACCTGGATAAAGTAGCTGATTCGACACAATGGGTTGTCCCCGTGGCACGCATTGCATAGGCTTGCGCGATTGTTTGTCCGCGCAGTTCACGGACCGCCTCCAGGAGAGTGAAAATGGGCCTGAATAATCAGTGGATGCAACGCGATCTCGCCGTGTTGTGGCATCCCTGCACCCAGATGAAAGATCACGAACAACTACCGCTGATCCCGATCAAGCGCGGGGAAGGCGTGTGGCTGGAAGACTTCGAAGGCAAACGCTACCTCGATGCGGTCAGCTCCTGGTGGGTCAATGTGTTCGGCCACGCCAACCCGCGAATCAACCAGCGCATCAAGGACCAGGTCGATCAGCTCGAACATGTGATCCTTGCCGGCTTCAGCCATCAACCGGTGATCGAACTGTCCGAGCGCCTGGTGAAGTTGACGCCGGAAGGCCTGACCCGGTGCTTCTACGCCGATAACGGTTCGTCCTGCATCGAAGTCGCACTGAAAATGAGCTTTCACTACTGGCTCAATCGCGGCATGCCTGCCAAGAAGCGCTTCGTCACCCTGACCAACAGCTACCACGGCGAGACCATGGCGGCGATGTCGGTGGGCGACGTGCCGCTGTTCACCGAGACCTACAAAGCGCTGTTGATGGACACCATCAAGGTGCCGAGCCCGGATTGCTACCTGCGTCCCGAGGGCATGAGCTGGGAAGAGCACTCGCGCAACATGTTCGCCGCGATGGAGCAGACCCTCGCGCAGAACCATGACAGCGTGGCTGCAGTCATTGTCGAGCCGCTGATCCAGGGTGCCGGTGGCATGCGCATGTACCACCCGGTGTACCTCAAGCTGCTGCGAGAAGCCTGCGACCGCTACGGCGTGCACCTGATCCACGACGAAATCGCCGTTGGCTTCGGCCGCACCGGGACGATGTTCGCCTGCGAACAGGCCGGCATCCGCCCGGACTTTTTGTGCCTGTCCAAGGCCCTGACCGGCGGTTACTTGCCCCTGGCGGCGTGCATGACCACCGACGAAGTCTACAGCGCCTTCTACGACGACTACCCGACCCTGCGCGCCTTCCTGCACTCCCACAGCTACACCGGCAACCCGCTGGCGTGCGCGGCGGCCCTGGCGACCCTGGATATTTTCGAAGAAGACAACGTCATCGAGAACAACAAGGCCCTGGCCCAGCGCATGGCTTCGTCGACCGCGCATCTGGTCGATCACCCGAACGTGTCCGAAGTGCGCCAGACCGGCATGGTGCTGGCTATCGAAATGGTCAAGGACAAGGCCAGCAAAGAGGCTTACCCATGGCAGGAACGTCGTGGCCTGAAGGTGTTCCAGCACGCCCTGGAGCGCGGAGCCTTACTGCGTCCATTGGGTAGCGTGGTGTATTTCCTGCCGCCGTATGTGATTACCCCGCAGCAGATCGATTTCCTGGCCGAAGTGGCCAGCGAAGGGATCGACATTGCGACCCGTGACAGCGTCAGCGTGGCGGTGCCGAAGGACTTCCACCCAGGCTTCCGTGATCCGGGCTAAGGCCAACGGAGAACCCTCGCCACAGAAGCCCGTCAGCCACTAATGCGATTCCGATCCAATTTTTAGAGACCCAGCATGAGACTGTCCCGCTTCTTCATCGACGCCCCCCTGAGCACCGGCGAGCACGAGTTGCCCGAAGCCCAGGCCCATTACATCAGCCGTGTGCTGCGCATGGCCGAGGGTGATGCGTTGCAACTGTTCGACGGCTCGGGCCAGGAGTTTCGCGCCAGGCTGGTCGACGTCGGCAAAAAGCGCGTGGTAGCGCAGGTCGACGAAAGCTTCGCCGGGCAGGTCGAATCGTCGCTGCACATCCATCTCGGCCAGGGCCTGTCCCGAGGCGAGCGCATGGACTGGGCGATCCAGAAAGCCACGGAACTGGGCGTCACCGAGATCACCCCGATCTTCACCGATCGCTGCGAAGTCCGGCTCAAGGACGAGCGCGCCGACAAACGCCTGCTGCACTGGCGCCAGGTAGCGATCAGTGCTTGCGAGCAATGCGGGCGTTCAAGGGTGCCGGTGATTCATCCGCCGTTGTTGCTGGCTGAATGGTTGAAGCAGACGCAGGCTGAGTTGAAACTGGTGCTGCACCCGGTGGCCGAACCGCTGGTGAGCCATGCCAAGCCTTCAAGCCTGGCATTCCTGATCGGTCCGGAGGGTGGTTTGTCCGATGCCGAAGTCGATCAGGCCAAGGCCGGCGGCTTCCACGCCGCCCGCCTCGGTCCGCGGGTGCTGCGTACCGAAACCGCGCCAGTAGTAGCGCTCGCGGTGGCCCAGCAGCTTTGGGGTGATTTCTAAAAAGATCGCAGCCTGCGGCAGCTCCTACAGTTGATTGGCGTACATCCTGTAGGAGCTGCCGCAGGCTGCGATCTTTTGCCTTTTACTGCACCGGATCACTCACCGGTTTGGCAATGATCGCCTTGAGTTCGCTGGTCATCGGGAACTCGAGGTTCAAACCATTCGGCGGGATCGGTTGCTCGAACCAGCGTTTGTAGATGCCGTTGATCTCGCCCGAGCTGTACAGATCCGCCAACGCGCCGTTGACCAGCGCCAGGAACTGCGGATCGTCCTTGCGTACCATGCAGCTGTAGATCTCCCGCGATTGCTCCTCCCCGACCACCACCCACTTGTGCGGGTCATTGGCCTTGGCGCGCTCGCCGTAGAGCAGCGCGTCGTCCATGTAGAACGCCACCGCCCGGCCCGACTGCAGCATCTGGAAGGCTTCGCCGTGGTCCTTGGCGCTGATCACGAACATGTCGATCTTGTGATCGACGTTGTAACTTTTCAGGAAACGCTCGTTGGTGGTGCCGGCGGTGGTCACCACGTTCTTGCCGCGCAGGTCGGCGAAACTCTTGATCCCGCTGTCCTTCGCGGTCAGCAACTGGCCTTTGACATAGATGAAACCGTAGGAGAACGCCACCTGCTTCTGCCGCTCGGCGGTCACGCCGGTGGAGCCGCACTCCAGGTCCACGGTGCCGTTCTGCACCAGTGGAATGCGGGTCTGCGAGGTCACCAGGTTGTACTTCACCTGCAAGTCCGGCAGCGCCAGTTGCTGCTGGATGCGCTCGACGATCTTGCCCGCCAGATCCACCGAGTACCCCATTGGCTTGCCGCTGTGATCACCCACGTAGGAGAACGGCACCGAAGCATCGCGAAAACCCAGGGTGATGCTGTTGGCGCTGGCGATCTTGCTCAGGGTGCCGGTCAGTGGCGCTTCATTGGCCTGAACCTGACTGCCGAGCAACAGGCCAAGCGCACAAGCGAGCAACGTGATTTTTTGCATTGTTATTCTCCGTTGTAGGTATTGGTTGATCAGACGCGTGCAGCGATGACGGTGATTTCCACCAGCACCTGCGGGCGAGCCAGTTCGGCCTGCACGGTGGTGCGGCTCGGCGCCTGCCCCGGCGACAGCCAGGCCGACCAGACCTCGTTCATCGCGGCGAAATCCTCGCTGATGTTCTTCAGGTAAATGGTCGCGCTGAGCAGATGATCCTTGTCGCTGCCCGCCTCGCCCAGCAAGGTATCGATTTTCGCCAGCACTTCGCGGGTCTGGCCGCTGGCATCCAGGGCATCGCCCGGTACCTGCCCGGAGAGAAACACCAGGTCGCCAAAGGTCACGGCGCCGGACAGGCGCGGGTTGCTGTGCAGTCGAGTGATGGTCATTGCAATGTCCTCTTCAGAAATCGCTATTCAGGCGGCCCGGTGGTTGAAGCCGCGCAGGTCGATGGAAGTCTCGCGCTCGCCAATCAGCTCGCTGAGCAAGCGCCCGCTACCGCATGCCAGGGTGAAGCCCAGTGCGCCATGACCGAGGTTGAGCCACAGGTTGCGATACGCCGTCGCGCCCAGCATCGGCACGCCACTGGGGGTGGCCGGGCGCATGCCGGCCCACTCGACGGCCGCGTCATAAGCGCCGGCATCGGGAAAGGTGTCATGAGCCTGGCGCTTGATCAGTGCCAGGCGTTTGGGGTCCAGCGCAGGGTCGAAGCCGACGATATCGACCATCGCTGCCACTCGCAATTGCTCGCCGATGCGGGCGTAGACGATCTTGCGGTCATAGTCGGTGATGCTCACGTCCGGCGCCCGGTGACCGGCGCCGATCGGCACGGTCAGGCTGTAGCCCTTGAGCGGATAAAGCGGCAGTTGCAGCCCGGGTAGCGCCAACAGCGGACTGCGGTGACCAGCGGCGATCACCAGTTGATCGACCGGCAGCACTTGCTCGCCCAGTTCAATGGCGTTGACGCTGCCGTTGCTGTGGCGAATGCCGGTCACCGCTTGCCCGAGGAGAAATTCGCAGCGGCCTGACGCTTTCAGACGTGCGGCCAGTTGCTGGCAGAAACCGTGGCAATCGCCGACCTCTTCGTCCGGCGTGTAGATCGCCCCGACAAAGGGCGCATCGATCAGCGCCGGTTCCAGCTGCGCGCATTCGGCCGGCGACAACACCTGCTGTTGCTGCGGGTCGACCAGGCCCTGGCGCGCATGCTCGAAGCTGCTGTTCTGGCGGAAAGTCACCAGTTTGCCATTGCGCCGCCACTGGAATCCCGCCAGTCCATCGTCCTCGCGCCAGGACTTCAAGGTGTCCTGGCTGAACAGCGCCAGGCGCAGCAAGTGCGCGGCGTTCTCGCGGTTGACCGAGCGGCGGCAGGCGCCGAGGAACGACGCCATCCAGCGCCACTGGGCCGGGTCGAAGCGCGGGCGCAGCTTCAGCGGTGAATCGCCGCGCAGCATCCAGCCGATGGCCTGCCAAGGCACACCGGCATCGGCCAGGGGCGCGACATAGCGATAGGACAACTGGCCGCCGTTGGCGAAGCTGGTTTCGCTGCCCAGCGAGTCCCGTGCCTCGACCACCGTTACCTCGAAGCCGTCGCGCACCAGCGCATAGGCCGTTGCCAGGCCAATCACGCCGCCACCGATGATGCACACACGCTGAGCCATGTCCGTCCCTAAAACCGTTGTGAAGACAACGCCAAGGTTAGAGCCAGGTGACAGACGTTGAACAATGCATAAAGATGGCAAACCCATAAACAAAGGTTATGGACTTGCCATGCGCCTTCGCCATATCGAAATTTTCCAGGCCATCCGCCAGACCGGATCGATCAGCGCTGCCGCGCAATTGCTGCACGTCTCGCAACCGGCTGTGAGCAAGGTGTTGCAGCACGCCGAGCAGCAATTGGGTTTTCCGCTGTTCCTGCGGGTACGCGGCAAGTTGCAGGCGACGCCGGAAGCGCTGGAGCTGGAGCGCGAAGTGGACAAGGTCAGTGAAAGCCTGCAAGGCGTGCGACGCCTGGCGCAGAGCCTGCGCCGCGAGCCTGGCCACAGCCTGCGCATCGGTGCCACCCCGGCACTGGCCCTGTCATTGCTGCCGCCGGCCATTCACGAATGGACCGGGCGTTACCCGGACATCGTTTGCGAACTCTCCAGCGCTCACAGTCGCGAACTGGTGCAGAACCTGTTGATGCGCGAAGTGGATGTCGCCCTGACCCTGCAACGCCCGGATCACCCGGGGCTCAAGGCCCAGGCGCTGGCGAGCGGCGTGCTGGTGGCGCTGGCGCCGAGTGGTTACTGGCCTCAGGAAGAGGCGGGTCAACCGTTGCCGCTGATGGCGCTGGCGGATGCGCCGCTGATCGGTTTATCCAGCGCCGATCCGCTGGCCGCGCGACTCGACAGTTACCTGGAAGCGGTCGAACCGCCGCCGCGGGTACGCATCGCCGTGCAAACCTACTCACTGGCACGGGCGATGGTGGAGTCCGGCGCGGGCCTGGCGGTGATCGATCCGTTCACCGCCCTTGGCGCCTCTTGCGCCAGCACAACGATCCGCCCTCTGGCACCACCGCTACCCATCACTCTGTACGCAGTGACCCGAGCCGCCGAACCGCCGCCCCACACCTTGAACGACCTGTTGCAGGTGTTCAGCCGGCGAGCCCGGGAGCAGCTGGATCGCCTGGTTCCGGTACAGCCTTAAAGCACATAAAAGAAAATCGCCACAAAGTGCAGCAGGCTCCCGGCAATCACGAACAGATGCCAGATTCCATGGGCATGCCGCAGTCGATGATCGAGGGCAAAAAAGATAATCCCGACGGTGTACAACACCCCGCCCGAGGCCAGCCACGCAAATCCGGCGGCGCCCAGCGCCGCGAGCAGCGGCTTGACCGCCACCAGCACAATCCAGCCCATCACCGCATAAATCACGATCGACAGAATGCGTGCTTCCGACCGTGGCTTGATCTCTTGCAGGATGCCGATCAGCGCCAGGCCCCAGACTATCCCGAACAACGTCCAGCCCCACGGCCCGCGCAGGGTCACCAGGCAGAACGGCGTGTAGCTGCCGGCGATCAACAGGTAGATCGAAAAGTGATCGACCTTCTGCATGATCACTTTCTTGCGCCCGCGCACGCTGTGGTACACGGTCGATGCGCTGTAGAGCACCAGCAAGGTAAAGGCGTAGATCGCCATGCTGACAATCTTCCATGGGCTGCCGTCGAGACTGGCCAGCACAATCAGCCACACCCCGCCGATAAACGCCGCCACTGCCCCGACCAGATGCGTCCAGGCGTTTAGTCTTTCCCCGTGATACATCGATTACCCACCTTAAAAAATGGTTACCGCAAAACAAGGCTCAAGCGCAGGAGCTGCCGAAGGCTGCGATCTTTTGATTTCAAAGTCAAAAGATCGCAGCCTTCGGCAGCTCCTACAACGCTTCGTGTTTACCGGGCACAATAAACCGATACCAAAAAGAGTCCGCCCCATGCTGATCGATGAAGAACTGACCCTGAAAAAACTCGAGGTGTTCCTGGCTTTCATGCGCACCGGCAACCTGGCGCGGGCCGCTGCCGAATTGCAGACCAGCAATGTCAGCGTGCATCGGGCGATCCATTCCCTGGAAAGCGCCCTGCGCTGCCCGTTGTTCAAGCACGAAGGCCGCAGCCTGACGCCGCTGGAAAGCGCTTATGTGCTGGAAGAGCGGGCGCAGAAGCTGATTCAGGACGTGGTTGAAAGCGTGCGCCTGACCCGCGAAGCCGCCGGTTTCTCCGCCGAGCGCTTCAAGTTGGGTTCACTCTATTCGCTGACAGTGAAGACCGTACCGCAACTGATCATGGGCCTGAAGATCCGCCGCAGCGAGCTGAACATCGACCTGATACTGGGCTCCAATATCGACCTGCTCTACAAGCTCAAGAACATGGAAGTCGATGCGGCCCTGGTGTCGCTGGACGACACCGTCAACGATCCGGATTGCGAGCAGATCCCGCTGTTTTCCGACGACATCTTCCTCGCCACACCCGCCGATTCGAAATTTGCCCAGCGCACCGAAGTCGACCTGGCCGAAGTCCGCGACGAAACCTTCATCACCCTGACCCAGGGCTTCGCCACCCATCAGGACGGCAAGCGGGTATTCGAGCAGGCAGGGTTCGAGCCGAAGGTGGCGATGCAGGTCAACGATATCTTCACCCTGCTGAGCATGGTCAGTTCGGGCGTGGGTTATGCGTTGCTGCCGGGGCGGATTGCGGCGGTGTACGAGAACCGGGTGAAGCTGATCCCGCTGCAGGAAAAGTACCGCTTGCAGCAGCACATTGGCGTGGTGTTCCTGAAGGCCAAGGAGCGTGATCCGAATCTGCTGGCGTTGCTGGCGGAGTGCCGGATGTATGCCAATCGGCAGGTTTGAAACCGTGCCGCCCTCTTCGCTGGCAAGCCAGCTCCTACAGGAACTGCGCTGTCCCTGTAGGAGCCGGCTTGCCGGCGAAGACGTCAGAACAGGCACCGCAGATCCAGGACTAGCCAACAATCCCGCGAACTATGAAGAACAACAGCGAAGGCCCCAACAAGCAGCCCAGCCCGGTGTGGAAGGTCGCGGTCAGCGCGCCATAAGGCACCAGGCGCCGATCCGTCGCCGCTAAACCGGCGGTCACGCCGCTCACGGTGCCGGCCAGCCCACCGAACACCATCGCCGAGCGCGGGTTGTCCAGGCCCATCCAGCGCGCCGCCATTGGCGTGCCGACCATCACCAGAATCGCCTTGATCAGGCCGGTGGCAATCGACAGCGCCATCACATCCGAGGTTGCACCGATTGCCGCACCAGTCACCGGGCCGACGATATAAGTCACGGCTCCCGCGCCAATGGTGGTCATGCTCACCGCATCGCGATAACCGAAAGCCCAGGCCATGCACGCGCCGACAATAAACGGCAGCACCGTGCCCAACAGCAGCGCGATCACGCCGATCAAACCGGCCTTTCTCGCTTCCGTGGCCTGCACCTCGAATGCCGTGGCAACGATGGCGAAGTCCCGCAGCATGGCGCCGCCCATCAACCCGATGCCGGAAAACAGCGTCAAGTCCGCCAGGCCTTTTTGCCCGCCGGTCATTGTGCCGCCGACCCAGGCCAGCACCAGGCCGATGACGATGGCAATCGCCGAACCGTGGATGCGTCCGAAGGTCAGGCGTTTGGAAAGAATGACCGATACCCACATGATCACGCCGACAAAGGCGAATGCGGTGACCAGACCGTTGTGTTCCAGACCGTTCTTGATGAGATCCCACATATCAGCGACCTCCTGCCGGTGCCGCAACCGGCGTTACATCCGCCGGTTCATCGGGCAAGGGTTCGCCTTTATGGGTTCGGCTGATCAGGGCAATGGTGCAGCCGCAGACCACCACCGATCCTATCGCCGCCAACACCGCCACCGGACCACCATGCAGCGCCGTGACCACGTTTTGTTGCGCCGCCATGGCCACCACCACCGGGATGTACATGGCCCCCCAGAAGCCGACACCCAGCTCGCAATCCTTGGTCATGCCGCCACGCTTGTGCATCCACAACCGCGCGCAAATCAGCAGAATCATCGCGATCCCGACACCGCCGACGTTTGACTTCACGCCCAGCAACACACCGAGCATGTCACCCATGATCACCCCTGCCAGCGTACAGATCGCCAACAGCGCCACACCGTAAATAATCATTGTTGTAGTCCTCAAAGTGCATTTCGAATGTTGTTTTTGTTGTTCGAAGCCTTAAGCCGGGGGATTCAAGAGTGGCGGCTTCCCTCCTCACGCATCAGCGCCTGCAAGGTATCGAGCCGCGCACCGTCGAAGGCAATCACGGTGCCCTGCTCGAACACCCGGCGCGCCAGCCCGGTCAGCACCGCACCGGGCGGCAGTTCGATCTGTAGACGTACGCCGCGCTCGTAGGCGCTTTGTACCGTGCCGCGCCAATCGACGATTTGGCACATGTTGAAGGCCAGATCGTCACGCAGGGCATCAGGCTTGATCAGCGGACGCGCGCGACTGCTGCTCAGGTAGCCGATCTTCGGGGTTTGCAGCGACACCTTGGCGAAAGCTTCGGCCAGCCGTTGCGCGGGCGTCTCAAGCAGTGGGCAGTGGGACGGCACGCTCACTGCCAGACGCTTGGCCAAGCCAGCCCCGCAACCTTTCGCCAACTCCGCCACCGCTTTCATCGCCGCGTCGCTACCGGCAATCACCACCTGGTTATCGGCATTGATATTGGCCAGATAAACCGGCATTTCAACGCAGTGCACCCGGGCCAGCAATCCTTCCACCGCAGCCAGGTCCAGACCGATGATCGCGGTCATGCCGTAACCCTGTGGATAAGCCTGCTGCATCAGTTCGCCGCGCAGGCTGACCAGATGCAACGCATCGCTGAAACCCAGGGCGCCAGCCACCACCGCTGCCGGATAAGCGCCAATCGACAAGCCGGCCACGTAGTCCGGGGCCATGGCCAGCTGACGTGAAGCGGCGACACCGGCAATCAGCAGGCAAAGCTGCACCGCCCTCGTCGACTGCAACGCCTCGGCAGAATCCAGCTGCGTCACATCTTCACCGAGCAGGTCGCTCGCTTCGTTCAATGTTTCCCGAGGCAAGCGTGCCAGCATCCCGGGTTGTTGCGCGCCCTGGCCGGGGAACACCAGCAAGCTGCTCACGCTGCTTGCTCCTGTGGACTCCACGGGTCAGTCACCAGAGTGGCTTGAATGGCATTTTTCAGCAGGACCCGCGATGAAGCACCAGCCCATTCGCGCAGGGCAACGGCGCCTGACGGTGTCTGCAATTGCAGGTCCACGCGGCACACGGCTACATCAAGAATGGCCACCAACACCTGGGCATCGACACGACTCAATGGGCGCGGCGTACGCAGAATCAGATCGAGATCGCTGCCCTCATGCAAAGCGGAAAATCCACTGGCCAATTCGAACCCGGCGCTGCCACTGACACCCCAGACCCAGCCACAGTCATCGAGGTGCGAGCGCAGTTGCGCCAAGGCCCGCAGCGCCGGGAAATCGCGCTGACCTTGAACATGGCACAGCTCCTCCGGTCGCACTCGTCGCGTAATGGCAGCGACTTCCATCACCGCCGCAAATCGCTGTTCGCGCAGCGGCCCGCGCAAGCCCACCGCCACCTGCCCCGCCGCGCTCAAGGCGCGACGGACCACCACCGGCTGGCCGGCACTGATCGACTCGATCACCCAGGCAGGCGCATCCGTGGGCAACTGCTGCGGGGTCATGCCCCACAGCAGGTCGTGAGCCAATAGCGTACTCACCACTGCGCTCTCAGCAATTGACGAACCTTGCTCGACGCCGCCCGATTGGCCGCACCCAGGCGACCGCTCAAATCACGGCCAGTGGCAGCCACATCGCCAATCGCCTGAACCAGGCACTCGCTCACCCGCGTCAGATCCGCCACGGTCGGCTGCTCGATCTGTTCCACCGACAAGGTTTCCCACAGCAGCCCCAGGCTGGCATAGCTGTCGATGTCATAGGCCATCGGCGGCACGCTGGCAGCCAAGGCTTCGAGCTCTTCGACGCTGCGCAAGGTCACCCGCGCCGCCGACGCCTTGCCCATGGCATGCACCATCACTCCCGGATCACGCAGGGCGATTAAGCGGTTGGCCTGATAGCCGTGGGCCAGAAACGCCCCGGACATGGCCTTGCCCACCAGCAGACCGATCACCGCATGACCGGCGAGACGCGCGCGGGCATAACTGTCCGCCGCAGCGGCCAGTGCCTGATGAATGCCGAGGGCTTCCTCGCGCCGACCGTAAGCCTGGCTCGGCACGTCGACGATGGCGATCAGGGCGCGTTTGTGTGCCTTGTTCTGATCGGCCGCAATGACTTCATCCACAGCCTTGGCCAGGCCCCAGCCTTCGAGCAAACCCACCTCGCCGTGGCGGGCACGGACGAAGCGGTTTTCCGGGTCAGCCACCACCGCGATGAAACGCACAGGCTGATCGCCCAGCGCTCCGTCCGCGACCTTCAGCGAAGCCGGCAAACCCTCGACCGCTTTCGCCCCGGTACTCAAGGCGTTGAACCAGTTCAAGCCTCGCAGGGAATAGGCACTCATGAGCGTTCTCCTTGGTACAGATCGCGAACCACGGATGGTTCGATTTGCGGTTCGGCATCCAGACGCGCCAACCGTTGGAGGAACAGCTCGGCCTGCTGGCTACGTGGTTGCACCGGCAAACCTTGCTTGAGCAGTTCACCCACCTGTTGGCGAATCTGCGCCACATCGTCATCCACGTAACGGTCCACCAGACCACTGGCGAGACGCTGTTCACCACCGGTCAGGCTCCAGATGAAAGGCCGGTCGCGGGAATCGTATTCCTCGAGTCCGGCTTCCTGCTCGATCACCTGCGGACCGTTCAGGCCAAGCCGCGCTTCCTGGGTCACCAACAGGTAGCTGCACAACCCGGCGGCAATCGACATGCCGCCAAAGCAGCCGACGCTGCCCGCCACCACACCGACCACGGGTTGGTACTGCTGCAAATCGACAATCGCCGCGTGGATGTCGGCAATTGCCGCCAGGCCGAGGTTGGCTTCCTGCAAGCGCACGCCACCGGTTTCCAGCAGCAGCACGGCGCGGGTCGGGATGCCGTTGCGGTTGTCTTCGGCGGCCAGTTCCAGTGCACCGGCAATTTTTGCCCCGCCGACTTCACCGAGGCTGCCGCCCTGGAATGCACCTTCGATGGCCGCAATCACCACCGGCAAACCATCGACATTGCCCTTGGCGATCACCACGCCATCGTCGGCTTGCGGCACCACGCCCTGGCGCGACAGCCACGGCGACATGATGCGCTGGAACGGATCGAGCAATTCGCGGAAGCTGCCCGCATCGAGCAAGGCCCTGGCTCGTTGCCGGGCACCGAGTTCGACGAAGCTGTGCTTATTGAGCAAGGCTGCGCTGTCAGTCATGGCCGATCTCCTCGAAGCCCTGTTCCAGACGCAGGCGCACCACGCCGGGCGTCGCGCCGAAATCGTGGATATCGATATCCATGGCCGGTGGTGTCTGGCCGTCGAACATCCGTTCGAACAGATGCTGCCAGCGTTGTGCACTGCCATTGACCGAAGTCTGCACGTTGATCGTCAGCTTGCCGGCCTGGCCCGGTTCGATCAGCACTTCCAGATCGCCCGAGCCGACACAACCCACCAGGGTACGGCCGCGTGGTGGCTGCCCGGCGGGGAATTCAAAAGATAAGGTTTCCATCAAAACACTCCCTGGATGAGGCCATCGCCAGACGCGATACGGTCGATGAACAGGCAGGCTGCAAGCAGGTCCGCAGCACCGCCGGGCGAGGCATTCAATGCGATGAGTTGTTGGTCCAGCTCATGCAGACGGCGACGTCCGGCGAGGCTCGCACTGCCACCCGCCTCGAGCACCGCCCGGGCGCCCCGCTGCATGGTGTTCAGGCCCTCTTCGCCCGCGCGGTAAAGCACGCAGGTGTCGGCCAGATTCGTCATGATCGCCAGCAGCGCGTCGAGCCGGGCGCTCTGTTCGCCATGACCGGCGGCGCGGCTGCGCAGAAGTTGTGGCAGGGCACGTTGGGTCACCGCCGGAAAACCCAGCTGCGCTTCTTCACGGGCACCGCGAGCGCCGTAGCGTTGGGCGACTTGCGTACCGTGGCTGAGCAGACGTGGTGCAAAACGGTCGTCAAGCAAGGCCAACCGCGCAGCTCGCAGCGCCACGCTATTGGCGCTGCAGGATTGAGGTTGCAGCGCTGCGGCAGTGACCAACAAGCCCAAGGCCCAGATCGCCCCGCGATGGGTGTTCACGCCGCCAGTGGTGTCGAGCATCGCTTGCTCGCCTTCGCGACCGATGCGGCCCACGGCTTCGCGTAGCGGCAAGCCGACTTCGCCGAACTCGATGGCGGCTTCCGCCATTTCTTTAAAGGCCGGCCACAAGGACAGCGCCGATGCGTGCATCAGCCCCAGGTGCAAATCGGTGTGGGCGCCATTGCCGCGACGGTCGACCAGTGCCGGTTTCGGCGACAGATCAGCCTCGTCGATCAGCGCGTCCACCGCCAGGTCCGCCAGCCGCTCGGCCAGGCTCAGGTTTTTGGGTTGCAGGTCAAGTGCGTGCATTACCAGCTCCTGAACTTGGCGGGCGGGTTGTAGAGGCCCCCGGACCATTCCACCAGATCGGCCACGCTTTTCGCCGCGAGCAGTTCGCGAGTGGCGTCGGTGCGGCGGATGCCGAGGTCTTCGGGCAAGGCAATCAGGTCTTCGCGGCGCATGCGTGCAGTGTCTTTGGGGTTGTGGCGCAGGCCGATGGCGGTCACCCCGGCGACAGCGGCGATCATCGCCTGGCGTTCTTGTAGCGAGCGCGCCTTGTACAGGTAGGCGATGCCTTCTTCGGTCAACAGGTGGGTCACGTCGTCGCCATAGACCATGATCGGCGCCAGTGGCATGCCGCTTTTCTTCGCCACATCGACCGCATCGAGGGTTTCGACGAAGGTCGGTTTGCCGCCCTCCTGGAAGGTTTCGACCATCTGCACCACGAGCTTTTTGCCACGTTCGAGCATCGGCTCGGCCACCTCGGTATTGCGCATATCGAGCCAGGCCGGCGTGCCGTGACGACGACCGCGCGGGTCATGGCCCATGTTCGGAGCCCCGCCGAAACCGGCCAGGCGTCCGCGTGTCACGGTGGAAGAATGACCGTCGCCATCGACTTGCAACGTCGCGCCGATGAACAGGTCCACGGCGTATTGCCCGGCCAATTGGCTGAACATCCGATTGGAACGCAGGGAGCCGTCGCGCCCGGTAAAGAACACATCCGGCCGCGCCGCAATGTAGTTCTCCATCCCCAGTTCGGTGCCAAAGCAATGCACGCTTTCGACCCAGCCGCTTTCAATCGCCGGAATCAGAGTCGGGTGCGGGTTGAGGGTCCAGTTGCGGCAGATCTTGCCTTTGAGGCCGAGGGATTCGCCGTAGGTCGGCAGGATCAGTTCGATGGCAGCGGTGTTGAAACCAATGCCATGGTTGAGCGACTGCACGTTGTGTTTTTCGTAGATCCCGCGAATCGCCATCATCGCCATCAGCACATGCACGGGCTTGATGTGCCGTGGGTCGCGGGTGAACAGCGGTTCGATGTAGAACGGCTTGTCCGCCACCACCACGAAATCTACCCAGGAGGCGGGAATGTCCACCCGCGGCAGATCGCTGACATCGTCCACCAACTGGTTGACCTGGACGATGACGATGCCGTCGCTGAAGGCCGCCGGCTCGATCAGCGCCGGGGTGTCTTCGGTGCTCGGCCCGGTGTAGATGTTGCCCGCACGGTCGGCCATGAACCCGGCCGACAATACGACGTTGGGAATCAGGTCCACCACCAGCCGTGCGTAGAGCTCGATGTAAGTGTGGATCGCGCCGATTTCCAGCAGGCCGTCCTCGAGCAACTGGCTGATGCGCAGGCTTTGGGTGCCGGCGAAAGAGAAGTCGAGCTTGCGCGCGATACCGCGTTCGAACAGGTCCAGGTGCTCGGCGCGCCCGACGCTGGGCATGATCATGTGCAGGTCATGCAGCTTCGCGGGGTCGGCCTTGGCCAGGGAGCGCGAGAGGAAATCCGCCTGCTTCTGGTTGTTACCTTCGAGCACCACGCGGTCGCCGGGCAGGATCAACGCTTCAAGCGCCGCGACGATGTTGTCGGTGGGCAACACCACACCGTCGGCAAGCCCTCGCACCAGCTCGAGGCGCCGCTGCTTTTCGCTGCGCCGCCGCGTCCATCGCGAGTCGGGGGATATTGTTGTTGTCATGACCACTCCACGGGTTCGCTGTCGTGGGGTCACCTTAGGAGTGTTGGGTGTGGCGTATCAATCAAGCAGAGTGGTGGATCGTTACGCTCAGGTTAATGGTTGCTTGGCTGACGCCTTCGCGGGCAAGCCCGCTCCTACAGTGGCTCTGCGGCGGACACAAAACCCTGTAGGAGCTGGCTTGCCAGCGAAGGCGTCAACACCATCAACACAAAAATCGGGATCAGTCGATCAACCCGGCATCCACCAACAAGTCCTCCAGCGCCAACAGATCCGGCACCTTGGCCACCTGCTCGCCCACCTGCACCGCCGCCTGCTCCAGCGCACACAACGGCACATCCACATAACTCAACTGGCTGTCGAGCTTGCAGGAGCGCGGAATGCCCTGCACCAACAGCGCGATGAACTTCAGCTCGGGGCGCCCGCCGAGGGCGTTGAGGATCACGATCCGCGCACGTTCGCCGACGACGACTTTCTGCGCGCATGCCGACTCGAAACTCAGCAGCGGAATCTGCCGGTCGCGCCACGTCACCAGGCCCAGGCACCACGGCGGTGTGTCCAGGTCGAAGGTCCCCGGCTGCTGGTAGTCGATCAGCTCGGCAACAGCGACGTTGGGCAGGATCAGGTTGCGGTCGGCCAATGGCAGCAGCAGGCCGGTGAGGTTGCTGGTGCGGTGCTCAAGCATGGGTCTTGCTCCACAAGGCGATGCTTTCGAGCAGCACCGATTCCTGGTACGGCTTGCCCAGGTAGTCGTTGACGCCGATGGCCATGGCGCGGTCGCGGTGTTTCTGCCCGGTGCGGGAGGTGATCATGATGATCGGCAGGTGTCGCAGACGCTCGTCATTGCGCACCTGGGTCGCGACCTCGAAGCCATCCATGCGCGGCATCTCGATGTCCAGCAGCATCAGGTCGGGCATGTGTTCTTCCAGCAGCAGCATGGCATCGACCCCGTCCTTGGCGGTCAGCACGCTCATGCCGTGGCGTTCGAGCAAGCGGCTGGTGACCTTGCGCACGGTGACCGAGTCGTCGACCACCATCACCAGCAGCGGGCGATGCGGTTCGGCCTCGACCTCGACCTCTTGTCCTGCCGAACGCTGGGGCACGCGGGCCTGCATGGCACGGATCGGCGCCAGCAAATCCAGAATCAGCACCACCCGGCCGTCCCCGAGAATCGTTGCCCCGGACACCCCTTGCACCGCCGCGAACTGCGGCCCCAGGCTCTTGACCACGATTTCGCGAGTGCCGGCCATGGCGTCCACCAGCACCGCGATGTGCCGCTCATTGCACTGCACCAGCAACACCGGCAATGGCAGGCTCTGGCCCAGCAGTTTCGGGCGCGGGCTGGTTTTCAGCAACTCACCCAGGTAGCACAGCTCGTAACCTTGTCCGGCGTATTCGTAGGTCGGCGCATCGAAACGGAAATACCCTTCGAGTTCATTGGGCAGGACACGAACGATGCTATCAATGGTGTTGAGCGGGATCGCGTATTGGTCCTCGCCGCACTGCACCATCAGCGCCCGGTTGACCGAGACGGTGAACGGCAGGCGAATGCGGAAATGCACGCCCTGCCCCGGCACCGAGTCGATGCTCATGGTGCCGCCCAGTTGCCGCACCTCTTCGTGCACCACGTCCATGCCGACGCCGCGCCCGGAGATCTGGGTGATTTTTTCGGCGGTGGAAAACCCCGGTTGCAGGATGAACTGCAGCACATCGTGATCACTGATGACACTGTCCGGAGCGAGCAGGCCGCGCTTGATCGCCTTGCGCCGCACCGCGTCCAGCGGCACACCGGCGCCATCGTCGCGGATGTCAAAAATGATGTCGCCGCCTTCACGCAGCAGATCGAGGGTGATCTTGCCCTTGGCCGGTTTCCCCGCCGCCAGCCGCGCTTCGACGGACTCCAGACCGTGGTCGACGGCGTTGCGCAGCATGTGTTCCAGCGGCGCGGCCATGCGTTCAAGAACGTTGCGATCCATCTCGCCTTCGGCGTTATCGACGATGAAATCCACGTCCTTGCCCAGCTCGCCAGCCACCTGCCGGACAATGCGCTGCAAACGCGGGAGCATGCGTTCGAACGGCACCATGCGCATACGCATCAGGCCTTCCTGCAATTCGGTGTTGATGCGACCCTGCTGTTGCAGCAGGTTTTCCGCATCCTGATTGCGTCGCTCGAGGGTTTCCTTGAGGTCGAGCAAGTCAGAGGCCGATTCGAACAGCGCCCGGGACAGTTGCTGTAATTGTGAGTGGCGATCCATTTCCAGCGGGTCGAATTCCTCGTAGCCCAGGCGTTCGGCGTCGACTTGCTGACGGCTGAGAATCCGCCCCTGGGTTTCGGTATCGAGGCGGCGCAACTGGTCGCGCATGCGCTCGATGGTGGTCTCCATCTCATTCAGGGCGATGTGCGCATCGTTGACTTGCTGTTCGATCCGGCCACGGAAGATCGAGGTCTCACCGGCCAGGTTGACCAGATCGTCGAGCAGCTCCGCCGAGACCTTGACCATGTCGGCACCGGCATCGGACGGCGGCGCCAGCGGCTCGGCCTTGGACGTTGCCAGCGTCGCAACCGGCACCGGCGCCTCTGGCATGGCCGGGTGGCTGAAGTTCTTGATGGCATCGATCAAGCGGTCGGCCGGCGGCATCGGCTCACCGGCGCGGGCCGCATCGAGCATCTGCGCCAGGCGGTCGTGGCTGCGCTGCAACAGCGCGAACAACGGCTCCGTCGGTTGCAACACGCCGCTGGACAGGCCTTCGTAGAGGAACTCCAGTTCGTGGGCCAGATCACCAATCGCGGCAATTTCCACCATGCGCGCGCCGCCCTTGAGGGTGTGCAGGTCGCGCAGCAGGGTTTCCATTTCCTGCCGATTCGAAGGCTGGGCCTGCCAGCGCTCCAGCGCCGCCCCGGAGCTCTCGATGATGTCGAAACCTTCCTCGAGGAAGATCTCCAGCAATTGCGGATCATGCCCGGCCGAGTCATTGTCGGTCGCCTGCCGGGCGGACTCGGCGATACCCGCGTGCCCTTGACGGTAGGCACGAATGGCTTCGATCAGATCACGGGAATCGTCCAGCGGCTGGTTGAGCTGCAACTGTTCGAGATAC
Source organism: Pseudomonas sp. A-B-19 (assembly GCF_019947515.1). Taxonomy (NCBI): domain Bacteria; kingdom Pseudomonadati; phylum Pseudomonadota; class Gammaproteobacteria; order Pseudomonadales; family Pseudomonadaceae; genus Pseudomonas; species Pseudomonas sp. A-B-19. The sequence goes on along the minus strand of NZ_JAGYGN010000011.1, from coordinate 88,370 downwards.
AACGCCAGTCGCTCATGGCTCTGTTTAAGCAACACAGCCATTGAATCGCAGAAGGCATAACGACGGTCCACCAGGCCCTGGTAAAGGCTTTCCAGTTCATGGGCCAGATCGCCGACCGGCCCGACCTCGGCCATGCGTGCGCCGCCCTTGAGGGTGTGCAAATCCCGTTGCAGGGACGACAGCGGTACGGCGTTGTCCGGGTCGCGCAACCAACGCTGCAAGGCCTGACCGGCGCCTTCGAGAATATCCGCCGCTTCTTCAAGGAAGATCCCAACGATTTCATCGTCCACACCGACAACCCGGTCCTCTGTAGGAGCTGGCTTGCCAGCGAAGGACGTTAACGATGACGCGTTTTCACTGGGTAACCGCGGTGCCGGTGAGCCCTTCGCTGGCAAGCCAGCTCCTGCAGGGGGGCGTGCAGTGTGCTCGAGTTCGGCGGTGGCTGTACCCAACTCGCGGATGCTCAGGCTACGGCTGCCATCGCTGCGGATCAGGCCTATGGCCGACGGGTCAAGGCTCTCGTCGAGCAGTTCGCGCAAGGCCCCGATCCGTTTCGGCCGCGGGCTGACTTCCTGACCGGCAGCCAGTTCGTCGAGCATGTTGATCAGCGCTTCGTGGGCAGCCTGTGCTTCATGGAAAAACCGCTCGCTGACCGCAAGGCTGCTTTCTTCCACAGCACCGTACAGGTCGAGCAACGCTTCGCACAGCTCATCCACCGGGTGCAGGTCGGCCAGATGGGCGCCTTCGCCGAGGGTGGTCAATTCGTCCAGCAGCGCGCTGAGTTCCTGACGCTCGCCGGGGTGTTGCTGCCAACGCTGCAACAGGCTTTCGGCGTCCAGCAGGATGTCCATGCCCTGGGCGAGGAAGCTGTTGATCAGTTGCGGGTCGCGCTTGATCCGCAGCCCGGTGTTCGGTGTGTTCAGGTGGTTTTCCAGACGCTCGGCCAGCAGCGCCCTGGCGCGTTCGGTCAAACTCCGGGCGCCGGGAATTTCCGCCAGCGGATCAGTCTTGAGTTGGCGCAAGCCGAGGCGAAACAGTCCTTCAGCTTCGAGCAGCAATTGGACTTCATCCAGATCCAGCGCGATCAGGTGCGCCTTGTACTCCCGGGCCAGTTGATCCAGCGGTACGGCCAGCTCGGCAATCGGCAACACACCAGCCATATAAGCGCTGCCCTTGAGGGTGTGCAAGGCACGCTGCAATTCGTCGCTGGCCGGCAATGGCACATGTTCGGCGGCCTGATCAAGGAAGCGATTGAGGCTGCCCAAGTGAGTTTCAGCCTCTTTGCGGAAGATCTCCAGCAACAGCGGGTCGAGGGCCGCGACATCCTGCGTATCCTCATCGGACACCGGCTCATCGCCCTTGGCCAGGGCATGGGCGCGGGCAGCCAATTGATCGACATCGCTGCGCTGGCGCTGGGCATTGGTGGCGTATTCAGCCACCAGCTCCGGAAGCAGCTGCAACACATCGTCGATCAGTCGCTGCACCGTAGCGCCTGGTTCCACGCTGCCTTCCAGTACGCGATTGAGCAGGTTTTCCACGGCCCAGGCCAGCTCGGCCAGCACCAGAGCGCGCACCATTCGGCCACTGCCTTTGAGGGTATGGAAGGCACGGCGCAGCTCACTCAGGGCCGAGCGGTTGTCAGGGTTGACTGACCAGCGCGGCAAGTACTCGTGCAGGATCTCCAGGACTTCGTCGGTTTCCTCGAGGAACACCTCACGCAGTTCCTCGTCCACCGGCTCTTCGCCTACCGGCGGCGGCAACAGGCTGCCCGGAATGTCCAGGGCGGGTGGGTTCAGGCTCGAAACCGGGCTGGCAAGCACATCGGCCAGAGTCTGGACGATCTGCGGATCATCCAGCTCCTGCATCATCTGCATCACCTGCGCTTCGCTCGGGTTGAGCACGTCATCAAGCACTGGCACATGCTGCTCACTGGGGAAAAACCCGAGGCTGGCCAGGCTTTTTTCCGCGACATCGAGCAGGTTTTCACCCTGCGCTTGCGGGTCATCGCTGAGGCGCTCGAGGTAGTACTCGATGCTGGTGATGACGTCGGCCAGGCTGTCCAGTTCCTGCCAGCCCGGTTGACCCGGCTCCAGCAACAGGTGCTCGCGGATAAAGTGATTGCAGGTTTCGACCAGGCTCGCCGCCCGGCCCAGCGCAACCATCGCCAGCGCGCCGCGCACCTGGGTCAGCAAGGCCGGCAGCGCCTGCAAATGCTGGCGGTCCCAGTCGGCGTCGATGTAGTCGACGATCATGTCCTTGGCCTGCTGCAAACAGATGCGGGCCTCCTTGATCACGATCTGATGGATCTGTGTCAGGTCGGTGGTCGGCAGGCGATTGTCATCCTGGCTCTCCTGCTCCACGGTACCGACCATGCCGGCCAGCGTCGCCTCGACGTACAACAAGGCCCCGGCAACGTCCATGAGGATCGCATCGTTGGGTTCGCGCTGGCCCTGGGCGAGGCTGAGCACCACCGCCAATTGATCGATGATCACCTTGCGCGGCTGGCCGAAACCCAGGACTGCCAGGGTGTCGGCGATTTGCCGCAGCGGCGCCAGCAGGCTGTCGAGGTCAGAGGTGTGCTGGCGATCACTGCGCACGAACAGATCCAGGCGTTCCTTGACCCGCACCAGCTCTTCGCACAGCGCTGCCAGCACCGAGCGCATGGCGTCACGGTCGGGACCGGCCAGCCGCGCGCGTTCTTCATCGACCATCGCGCTGTCGGGCAGCGCGTCGTCCAGTGAGTAGCGTTCTTTCATGGTCAGCATCTGCCCGGTGGGATGTTCGGCCTTTGCAATGTAGAACAGCAGACTCTTGAGCAGCTCTGGCGGAGCTGGCTGGTTGATGCCGCGCATGCCTTGTTCGAGCAGGCGCTTGAGTTCTTTGTCGGCATCCTTGAACAGGCTGCGCATGGTCGGGCTGTTGGCGATCGCACCGCCCTGCATGCCTTCGACCAGCGCCGATGCCACCTGCCATAACGGGCTCAGGGGTGCATTGGCGCACAGTGCCTGGAGGCGGGTGAATACCTTGGCCAGGTAATCGAGGCTGGTGTCGTTGTCCTGTTCACGCAGGAAACCGACCAGTGCCATTTGCAGCATCTTGCGCAGCTCACGCAGCACATGGGGCAATTCGGCCGGCTCCAGCTGCGCCAGCGTTTTTGCGTCCAGCGCTGGTAACTCGGGCAATTGCGGGCTGAACAGGCTGGTTTCCGACAGCAGGCTTTCGCCGCGGGCGCTGCGCAGGTCATTGATCAGTGGCAACACCACCAGAGGCAAGTCACGGCGTGCGCCTTGCACCCGGTCGAGGTAGATCGGCAGCTGCCCCAGGGCCTGCAACAACAGGTGCAACGCCTCGTCGCGATGACTGACACGGCTGCCCTGCAAGGCTATGGCCAGTTGTTCCATTTCTTCGGCGAGCAACGCCGCGCCGTAGAACTCGACCATCTGCAAACTGCCGTGCACCTGATGGATGCACGAAAGGCAATCATCCAGCGCTTGGGTCGCCTGCGGGTCATCTAGCAGGTTTTCAATCGCGTGATGAGCCTGTTTCAGCGTTTCGACAATCTCGCCCTTGACCCATTCGAGGGCCACATAGTCGTGCCGATCACCCATAACCACTTCAGTCACCATAGTTCTACCTGCGGGCGATTCACGCTTTGTCCACAGCCTGCGCCTTGGCCGCCGGCAAGGTGAAGCCGGACACCGAACGACGCAACTGACTGGCCATTTTCGCCAGATTACCAATGCTTTCGGCCGTGGCGGTGGAACCCGATGAAGTCTGCGAGGTGATCTGCTGGATCACGTTCATCGTCAGGGAAATCTGACCGGCCGATGACGTCTGCTGTTGCGCCGCATTGGAAATGCTCTGAATCAGCGCCGCGAGCGTCTTGGACACGCCTTCGATTTCTTCCAGGGCCACACCTGCATCCTGCGCCAGACGGGCGCCGCGCACCACTTCGGTGGTCGTCTGCTCCATGGAGATGACCGCTTCGTTGGTGTCGGTCTGGATCGCCCGCACCAGGGTTTCGATCTGCCGGGTGGCAGCGGATGAACGCTCGGCCAGGCGTTGCACTTCATCGGCAACCACTGCGAAACCACGACCGGCGTCACCGGCCATGGATGCCTGAATGGCCGCGTTGAGGGCAAGGATGTTGGTCTGGTCGGCAATGTCATCGATCAGGCTTACAATGTCGCCGATTTCCTGGGACGACTCACCCAGGCGCTTGATGCGCTTGGCGGTGTCCTGGATCTGCTCGCGAATATTGTCCATGCCGTGGATGGTGTTGTGCACCACCTCATTGCCCTTGTTGGCGATTTCCACCGAGCGTTCGGCAACCGCCGAAGATTCCGCCGCGTTGGCCGACACCTGGTCGATGGACTCGGCCATGTCGTTGATCGCCATGGAGGCCTCGGAAATCTGCTGGGCCTGATGTTCCGACGCCTGGGCCAGGTGCATGGCGGTGGCCTGGGTTTCCTGCACAGCGGCGGCGACCTGGCCAGCGGTGAGGTTGATGGTCGCGACCAGATCGCGCAGCTGGTCGACGGAGTAATTGATCGAGTCGGCGATGGTGCCGGTAAAGTCCTCGGTCACCGAGGCCGTCACTGTGAGATCACCGTCGGCCAGGTCTTCGATCTCGTCGAGCAAACGCATGATCGCGTTCTGGTTACGCTCGTTTTTCTCCGCGGTCTCGCGCAACTGACGATTGGTTTCGCGCACCATCACCATACCGATCAGGATGATCGAAGCCAGCGCCAGCAAGCCCAGCACATAACCACCAATGGTGTCGGTGGTACGTCCACCGACCAGGTTTTCGAAACCGTTGGCCAGGTGCGAGGCTTCGTCGAGCAGGGTTTGCGACAGGCTGAAAATGTTCGAGGCCGACTCGCGGACCCTGAACAGTTCCGGCGAAGTTTCGAGGATCTCGTCCACCGAACCCGAGACGAACTCGAACAGCTCGGAGATTTCCGCGAGACGCGCACGGGCGTCGCGGTCTTCGACCTGGCTGACTTTGAGCGCCGGGTCGCCCTGGAGCATGCCGTTGAGCACCTTGCCGAACTGAGTCGCGTCACGCCCGAATGCATCGGCAGCCTGCTGTGAGTTTTCGTCGCCGGCCAATACCGTGTTGACCGCGCCGAGGATCCGCTCGGCCAGCAGCGATTGGCGCTGGGCCATCGCCACCTGGGCCGCCGGGGCGCCCCGCTGCAGCAGGATCTCGACGACTTTTTCGTACTCGACCTGCAACTGCGGCACGGTTTCGGCCAGGGTTGCGGCGACCTGATGCAGCGACAGTACGGTTTGCTCGCTGGAAAGAATCGCATCGGTGTTTTTCAGCAGGCGTTCCCAGTCCTGTTGCACCGCACGCATCTCTGGACGCACGGTAGCCGGGGCCGGCGGCAGGCCGGTGGCCGGGTCGCCCTTCTTCAGATAGCCCCAGCGCTGGGCAAAGTCGTTGCGCGCATCGCTGAGCAACTTGAACGCGGCAGCCTTGCCGGCGGCGGCTTCGGTGGCGTTCTTGGCGATACGCTGGGACAGCACACGCAGCTCGCCCGCGTGGCCGATGTACTGTTTGTCGTAGGTAGCCTGGGTGTTGAGGTACGCGAAGTTGGCGAACAGCAGCATGATGAAGACGATCAGCGCGATGAACAGCACGATAATCTGCGACCGGCTGCGCGACCCTTCCATTGGCTTGCCTGCTTTTGCTTTTATCATCGGTCCTCGCCTGTTAACCAACTTCTGGGCCTGCCCGGAACCCTGTAGGAGCGGGCTTGCCCGCGAAAGCGGTGCATTGGTCAACATTGATGTCGACTGACACGCCCTCTTCGCGAGCAAGCTCGCTCCTACAAAGGTCCGTGTTTACACCGCAACGTTCATGAACCCCTGAGACTGCGTCAACGCAAACGGGCTGAACACCTGCCAGCACTGCTCGCGCTGAAACCGGCCTTTGAGGAACGCCGCCATCGGCCCCTTCAACTCGTCTGCCGGCACCGGCTCCAGGCTGCCTTGGGCAAAGTGCTGGAGGCCGAAGACTTCGTCGACCAGCAATCCGGCAAACATCTCTTCATGTTCCACCACCAACACCCGCCGCTGCCGGCGCACCGCCGAAAGCTCGTGCCCGAAGTAGCCGCATAAATCCATGACCGGCAGCAAACGCCCGCGCAGGTTGGCGACACCCTTGACCCAGGGTTTGACTCCCGGCAGCTGAGTGACGCGCGGTTCGTGCAGGACTTCGCTGACTTCGCTCATGGGCGCGACGTACCAGTGCTCGCCCAGACGAAAACCGATGCCGCTCCAGCTGTCCCGTCGGGCCGGCTGGGACGGCAAGTCCGCTGCCAGCAAACGACAGCGCCGGTCGATTTGCAGCAGCAGTTCGAAAGCCGTCAGCGACTCGTTCATGACCTGATGATCAACCGGCCAGCACGTTGTTCAGGGTCTTGATCAGGGTGTCCTCATCGACCGGTTTGGTCAGGTAGTCCTTGGCGCCCTGGCGCGTGCCCCAGACCTTGTCGGTTTCCTGATCCTTGGTGGTGATGATGATCACCGGGATGTGCCCGGTGTCCGGGTCCTTGGTCAACTGGCGGGTCGCCTGGAAGCCGTTGAGTCCGGGCATGACAATGTCCATCAGCACCGCGTCGGGTTTTTCCTGGCGGGCCAGGGCCACGCCGTCGGCGCCGTTTTCGGCTTTCAACACTTCATGGCCGTGCTTTTCCAGCATGCCGGTCAGTTTGTACATTTCGGTCGGCGAATCATCGACGATCAGAATACGTGCCATGCTCTTCCCCATTCTTGTCGACACCGGGCCCGATGGCCGAGCGTCACTGTGCGTGTCCTACTGCGGCAAAACGGCGGCGAAACCAGGTACATGGGCCTGGATCGCTTCAAGCAATTCTTCCTTGCTGAAAGGCTTGGTCAAAAACTGGTCGGAACCGACGATGCGCCCCTTGGCCTTGTCGAACAGCCCGTCCTTGGACGACAGCATTATCACCGGCGTGGACTTGAACGCGCTGTTGTTCTTGATCAGGGCACAGGTCTGGTAGCCATCCAGGCGCGGCATCATGATGTCGACAAAGATGATGCCGGGGTGGTTGTCGGCAATCTTGGCCAGGGCATCGAAACCGTCGATGGCCGTGATGACCTCACAACCCACGTTCTTGAGCAGCGTTTCGGCGGTACGACGGATCGTCTTCGAATCGTCGATCACCATGACCTTCAAGGCGCTGGGGTGTCGTTCCATAAAATGCTCTACCGTCGCCTTTGCGAAACAAATTGTCCGTTTGCCGGTTAACGCGGCTCGAAACCCTTGACGCTCAAGGGCCAGCACGACATGGCAGCCTTTTTAGCACAGTCTCCAAAACCAATCTATCGACCGACCTGCAAGGTGGTTTTTCCTTGACCGGGAACACACTCAGCGCCACTCTGACGCCACTTTTATACGGCCCTTTGTAGGAGCGAGCTCGCTCGCGATGGTCGTCAACGATGGCGCGTGTTCGCTGGTTAAAAACGGTGTTCTCAAGTCCATCGCGAGCGAGCTCGCTCCTACAGGTCGACATTACCCCCAAAATTTCGAGGAAAACCCAATGAGCGTTCGCGTCGGGATTGTCATGGACCCTATCGCCAGCATTTCCTATAAAAAGGATAGCTCGCTGGCCATGCTGCTGGCCGCGCAAAAGCGTGGCTGGGAGCTGTTCTACATGGAGCAGCGCGACCTGTATCAGGGCGAAGGCCAGGCGCGGGCGCGGATGCGTCCGCTACAGGTGTTCGCCAACCCGGAAAAGTGGTTCGAACTGGGCGCCGAAAGCGATGCGCTGCTGAGCGATCTGGACGTGATCCTGATGCGCAAGGATCCGCCGTTCGACATGGAGTTCGTCTACTCCACCTATCTGCTGGAACAGGCCGAGCGCGCGGGCGTGCTGGTGGTCAACAAGCCGCAGAGCCTGCGCGACTGCAACGAAAAGCTGTTCGCCACACTGTTCCCGCAGTGCACGCCGCCGACCATCGTCAGCCGCCGCCCGGACGTGCTGCGCGAATTTGCCGACCATCATGGCGATGTGATCCTCAAGCCGCTGGACGGCATGGGCGGCTCCTCGATTTTCCGCCACACCGCCGGCCACCCGAACCTCTCGGTGATTCTCGAAACCCTGACCTTGCATGGCCAGCAGCAAATCATGATCCAGGGCTACTTGCCGGCCATCGTCGATGGCGACAAGCGCATCCTGATGATCGATGGCGAGCCGGTGGATTATTGCCTGGCGCGGATTCCGGCCCTGGGCGAAACCCGTGGCAACCTCGCCGCCGGCGGCCGTGGCGAAGCCCGTCCGTTGACCGACAAGGACCGCTGGATCGCCGCGCAAGTCGGCCCGACCCTGCGCGAAAAAGGCCTGCTGTTCGTTGGCCTGGACGTGATCGGCGAGCACCTGACCGAGATCAACGTCACCAGCCCGACCTGCATTCGCGAGATCGATAATGCGTTTGGCACCGATATCGGCGGCCTGCTGATGGATGCCATCGATCAGAAGCTCAAGGCACGTTGATTAGCCAAACCAACATTGCGTTATCATGCGCGGCCTGTGAAAACGCGATGTTGGTTTCCTTGTCATGACCCTGCCGTCCGATCTGCCCGCCGAACTCGCCCACCGTGGCGTGCGCCCGGCCGACCGCCTCGGTTTTACCCTGTTTCTGGCGGCGCTGATCCACCTCGCCTTGCTGTTGGGTGTCGGGTTTGCAGTGGTCGAACCCAAGCAGATCAGCAAAACCCTGGAAATCACCCTCGCCACCTTCAAAAGCGAAAAGAAGCCTGAAAAGGCCGACTTCCTCGCCCAGGAGAATCAGCAAGGCAGCGGCACCCTGGATAAAAAGGCGATCCCCAAGACCACCGAGGTCGCGCCGTTCCAGGACAACAAAGTGCAAAAGGTCACGCCACCGCCGGCCGCCAAGCCTGAAACGCAGGAAGCCCCGCCCAAGGCTGCCGTGACCACCGTGGCACCGAAACCGAAAAAGGCCCCCGCCAAGACCGAGGAGCCCAGGACCGAGGTCAAATCCCAGGTCCAGGCACCGACGTTCGACAGCGAGCAGCTGTCCAGCGACATCGCCAGCCTGGAAGCGGAACTGGCCGCCGAACAGCAGCTGTACGCCAAGCGCCCGCGCATTCACCGCTTGAGCGCGGCCTCGACCATGCGCGACAAGGGCGCCTGGTACAAGGACGAATGGCGCAAGAAAGTCGAGCGCATCGGCAACCTCAATTACCCAGACGAAGCGCGGCGCAAGCAGATCTACGGCAATTTGCGCCTGATGGTGTCGATCAACCGCGACGGTTCGCTGTATGAAGTGCTGGTGCTGGAGTCTTCCGGCCAGCCGCTGCTGGACCAGGCGGCGCAGCGGATCGTACGGCTGGCGGCGCCGTTTGCACCGTTTACCGGGGATCTGTCGGATGTTGACCGGCTGGAAATCATCCGCACCTGGAAGTTTGCCCGTGGGGATCGACTCTCAAGCAATTGACCACCCCGAAACCCTGTGGGAGCGAGCTTGCTCGCGATGACAACTTCACATCCAACAAAGATGTCGACTGCCAGGCCGCCATCGCGAGCAAGCTCGCTCCCACAGAAATCCAAGTCGTCAGTGGGGATTTGAGGTATTTCCTGTGCATCCCCAGCTTGTCAGTTCGCCCCTCGAACGCCACACTAGCGCTCATGAAGAACGTCAGCCCCAGCTACCTCAAGCATCAATTCCTGATCGCCATGCCGCACATGGCCGACCCGAACTTTGCGCACACCTTGACCTACATCGTCGAGCACACGGCCAATGGTGCCATGGGGCTGGTGGTCAACCGTCCGCAAGATCTGAACCTGGCCGATATCCTTGAGCAATTGCGCCCGGATATCGAACCACCAGCGCTCTGCCAGCATGTGCCGATCTTTATCGGTGGCCCGGTGCAGACAGATCGCGGCTTCGTCCTTCACCCCAAGGGGCTGAGCTTCCAGGCAACCGTTGATCTGGAAGACGAATTATCCCTGTCGACCACCCAGGACATACTGTTCGCCATCGCTGACGGCGTCGGCCCGGAAAAAAGCCTGATCGCCCTCGGCTATGCCGGCTGGGAACCCGGGCAGCTGGAGGCCGAACTGGCGCAGAACGCCTGGCTGACCTGCCCGTTTGACGCCGACATCCTGTTCAACACCAGCAGCGAACTGCGCCTGGAAGCGGCGGCCAAGCACCTGGGCATCAACCTCAGCCTGCTGACCAGCCAGGCGGGGCACGCCTGATGGCCCTGCGACTGATTCTCGGATTCGACTACGGCACCAAACAGATCGGCGTTGCGGTCGGCCAGGTGGTGACCGGTCAGGCCCGCGAGCTGTGCACACTGAAAGCGCAGAACGGCATTCCTGACTGGAACCAGGTCGAAGCCCTCATCAAAGAGTGGAAACCCGATGCCGTGGTGGTCGGCCTGCCGTTGAACATGGACGGCACCCCCAGTGACATGTGCGCCCGCGCGGAAAAGTTCGCCCGGCGCCTGAACGGCCGCTTCAACCTGCCCTTTTATACCCACGATGAACGCCTGACCACCTTCGAGGCCAAGGGCGAACGCCTGGCCCGGGGTGGCCAGAAAGGCAGTTACCGCGACAACCCGGTCGATGCCATCGCCGCCGCCCTGCTGCTGCAAGGCTGGCTCGACGAAAATGGCGCACTGTTCGAGTCCTGAAGAGCCGTTGTGCGTCTCCATTAGCTACAACCCGAGCCATTTTGCGCACAAGCTGGCTCGAACCCAAGAAGGAGCAACCATGAGCCTGCCCAATCCCGCTGAACTGGTCAGCCAGATGGCAACCCGACTTGACGCTTATCTGGCCAAACGAGGCATCAGCGACCCGCGTTTCATCGGCATCCGTACCGGCGGCGTCTGGGTGGCCCAGGCCCTGCTCAAGGAACTGGGCAGCAATGAGCCCCTTGGCACTCTCGACGTGTCCTTCTACCGCGACGATTTCAGCCAGAACGGCCTGCACCCGCAGGTTCGCCCTTCGGCGCTGCCGTTCGAGATCGAAGGCCAGCATCTGGTGCTGATCGACGACGTGCTGATGAGCGGCCGGACCATCCGCGCCGCCATGAACGAACTGTTCGACTACGGCCGCCCGGCCAGCGTGACGCTGGTGTGCCTGCTGGACCTGGACGCCGGCGAGTTGCCAATCCGCCCGAACGTGGTGGGCGCGACCCTGTCCCTGGCGGCCCACGAGCGGGTGAAGCTGTCTGGCCCGGAGCTCGCGCTCGAACTGCAAGACCTCGCCCTTTAATTCGCCCTATTGAGAGTCCCCCTCGCGATGACGCCTCTAGAAACCAAGCGCCCGCTGCAGCTCAATGATCAGGGCCAGCTGCGCCATTTCCTCTCGCTCGACGGTTTGCGCCGCGAGTTGCTGACGGAGATCCTCGACACCGCCGACTCCTTCCTCGAAGTCGGCGCCCGGGCCGTGAAAAAAGTCCCGCTGCTGCGCGGCAAGACCGTGTGCAACGTGTTCTTCGAAAACTCGACCCGTACCCGCACCACCTTCGAACTGGCGGCCCAGCGGCTGTCGGCTGACGTGATCACCCTCAACGTGTCCACGTCGTCGGCGAGCAAGGGCGAAACCCTGCTCGACACCCTGCGTAACCTGGAAGCCATGGCCGCCGACATGTTCGTCGTGCGCCACGGCGATTCGGGTGCCGCGCACTTCATCGCCGAACATGTCTGCCCGCAAGTGGCGATCATCAACGGCGGTGACGGCCGGCATGCGCACCCGACGCAGGGCATGCTCGACATGCTGACCATCCGCCGGCACAAGGGCGGATTCGAAAACCTTTCAGTGGCCATCGTCGGCGACATCCTGCACTCGCGGGTCGCGCGCTCGAACATGCTGGCCCTGAAAACCCTCGGTTGCCCGGACATCCGCGTGATCGCGCCGAAAACCCTGCTGCCGATCGGCATCGAGCAATACGGCGTGAAGGTCTACACCGACATGACCGAAGGCCTGAAAGATGTCGACGTGGTGATCATGTTGCGCCTGCAGCGTGAACGCATGACCGGCGGCCTGCTGCCGAGCGAGGGCGAGTTCTATCGCCTGTTCGGCCTGACCACCGCGCGCCTGGCCGGCGCCAAGCCCGATGCAATCGTGATGCACCCGGGGCCGATCAACCGTGGCGTGGAAATCGAGTCGGCAGTGGCCGACGGCCCGCACTCGGTGATCCTCAACCAGGTGACCTACGGGATCGCCATCCGTATGGCGGTACTGTCCATGGCCATGAGCGGGCAGACTGCGCAACGCCAATTCGAGCAGGAGAACGCCCAGTGAAGCTCAGCATTCTTGGCGCCCGCGTGATCGATCCGGCCAGCGGCCTGGATCAAGTGACAGATATCCACATTGAAGCCTGCAAAGTCGTCGCCCTTGGCGCGGCGCCAGCCGGTTTTGTCGCCGTCGACACCATCGACGCCAAAGGCCTGGTGGCCGCTCCCGGCCTGGTCGACCTCAACGTTGCCCTGCGCGAGCCGGGCTACAGCCGCAAAGGTTCGATTGTCAGCGAAACCCGCGCAGCGGCGGCAGGCGGCGTGACCAGCCTGTGCTGCCCGCCAAAGACCAAACCGGTGCTGGACACCTCGGCGGTGGCCGAACTGATCCTCGACCGCGCCCGTGAGGCCGGCAACACCAAAGTCTTCCCGATTGGCGCCCTGAGCAAAGGCCTGGACGGCGAACAGCTGGCAGAGCTGGTGGCACTGCGCGATGCCGGTTGCGTGGCCTTCGGCAACGGCCTGGAGAGTTTCCGCAACACCCGCACCCTGTGCCGGGCACTCGACTACGCCGCGACCTTCGACCTGACGGTGATATTCAACTCCCAGGATCACGACCTGGCCGAGGGTGGCCTGGCTCACGAAGGCCCGACCGCCAGCTTCCTTGGCTTGCCGGGCATTCCGGAAAGCGCCGAGACCGTCGCCCTGGCCCGGGATCTGCTGCTGGTTGAACAGACCGGCGTGCGCGCACACTTCAGTCAGCTCACCAGTGCACGTGGTGTTGAACTGGTCGCCCAGGCCCAGGCCCGGGGCCTGAAGGTGACCGCAGATGTCGCCCTGTACCAGTTGATCCTGACCGACGAAGCGCTGATCGACTTCAGCAGCCTGTATCACGTCCAGCCGCCGCTACGCACCCGCGCCGACCGCGAAGGCCTGCGCGCAGCGGTGAAATCGGGGGTGATCTCGGCCATCTCCAGCCATCACCAACCCCATGAGCGTGACGCCAAACTGGCACCGTTCGGCGCAACCGAGCCGGGCATCAGCAGCGTCGAACTGCTGTTGCCACTGGCGCTGACACTGGTGGAAGACGGTTTGCTGGATCTGCCGACGTTACTCGAACGCCTGAGCGCCGGCCCTGCCGAGGCCTTGCGCCTGCCAGCTGGCAAGCTGGCGGTGGGTGGTGCGGCGGATATCGTGCTGTTCGACCCGGCAGCCTCCACCGTCGCCGGTGAAACCTGGTTGTCCAAGGGCGAAAACTGCCCGTTCGTTGGCCACAGCCTGCCGGGCGTGGTGCGCTATACCTTGGTGGATGGACGGATCAGCCACCAGGCTTAAAAACAAAAGATCGCAGCCTGCGGCAGCTCCTACAGGGAAATGCATATTCCCGTGTAAGAACTGCCGCAGGCTGCGATCTTTTGATCTTCGCTTATCGACTCTGCGCGTTACGTAACGACACTTGGTCATTCAACGTCCAGAAGTCATACAGCCCTCCTACCCCCCCTCCTCCGTCATCCACTGCCTTTCCCCTAACAGCACATCCGCATCAAGTACATTTCTACAAGCGATGGAGAATAAACCCATCCAATGAACAGAAATTTCTGACTCCTCATCACCTGTGCGAAAGGAGCTTCGCAACACACAGAAACATCCTACAAAGTTATTGAGTGCCGATTCAACGCCTATCATCTAGCATAAAAACAGCACAAGGAGACATCACTACAAACACCATGAACACAAAGCACTAACAAGGAGCAACACATGAAAAATGGACTTACTCTACCTCCTATCGTGACAAAAGGAACAACGGGAAATTCAGGCGGCTTTACTGTTAACTCTGGATTCAGCTGGGGGGCATATGGGATTGCAGATTGGCAGGGCGCAGGTGAAGCCATCATCACCAACAACGGGCAAACCTACTCACTGCCACTGTGCGACGGCCCCGTCATTTCTCCAGCCGAAATGGATATGTTCCATGATTGGCTAGAAATGAAAAGCGGTATAAAAGCCTTTACCTATGAGTTGCAAATGGTGGGCAGAGCAATTAACAACGACGCCCTCGGCGCCATTCAAGACCTTTGGAAAATCACGGAGAGTGACAACTACCTACTAAACAGCTCTTCGATCGTTACTCATGCCTATTTCAAAAATAAACTCGTAAATTTCAGTCTTGCCGACGCCTTCGCAGCGCAACAAAAACTAAGCAACCTAGACGCCCTGATAAAAGTAGCATCGACAAGTTTGTACAAGATCAAGTATGAAACACAAACAACCGAGCTATCAGGGGGAACATTTAGCCCTGTCAAAGCATTTGCTAACTACCTATGGGGAAATGGAGAGACGCTGCGAGTCGACATAAACAACATAGGTCTCAACGTAAAGGCGAGTGAAATCCCGCTGTTAGCCAACACCATCGCCAGTACCAGAGAGCCCGGAAGGTATTATTTATCTGATCCAAAAGTACCTTATGCCACTATTGACGACAGCAATGTCACGGGAGCCTATCTAGGGCGGATAACATTGAAAATCGAAGGTGACTTCACTAGAGAGGAAAACGGATCCTGGGCTTTTGATGGAACTGCAAAAGCTTATACAGACACATACGACTTCGACAAAAGCAACAGATCAACACTACTCGAAATTTTAACCACAGCAGGCAGGGTGTTCTCAGGAACGAGCTATGAAATCGACATAACTGGAGAACAAAAAATAAAACTTACTGGAACTGGCTTTCAGTCGGACCCGCACTAGAAAAACCCTTTAGAGTTCTCGACTATAGACTGCACCCAGGAAGATCCAACATGAACCCCCTCTACAAATATCTGAACTACATCTATCCAGTACTTTTAGTGATCACAACAAGCGTAGCGATATTTACAATATTTAAAAATCTGAGTGCAGGCTTTTACAAAACAGATCGAGACTCAATCGGAATACCAATAGGTGCAATCCTGATTGCGGGCTTAATGTTATTTATATTTCACCTAATGCAAATATTTTTATACAGAAAAGCCCGCACACACCACACCAACGGAACCTTGATAAAAGCATCAGCACTGATAGTTGCATTTGCATCGCTTGTGATTCTAGCCGACAGCATAAATTACTGGGCCACTCCAAACCATCTCATCATTTCCACTTTCTACAGCATCAGTACAATTGCGTTTGCAACACTTCAACTTCAATTACTGAAAATATTCAGCAACCATTCATAGACCGCAACTCAAGCAGACGGATAGCTGGATCAGTCACCAAGCGTAGAACCCTGCGGCGAAAGGGCCTGCCCCCTCGCCACAGATATCAACGACTCTGCGCGTTACGTAACGACACTTGGTCATTCAACGTCCAGAAGTCATACAGCACGCCAATAAAGAACAGCCCGCCCGTCAGCAGGTACAGCAGTCCGCTGATCCATTTCCCCTGATACATCCGGTGCACGCCGAACACCCCGAGAAACGTCAGCAGGATCCACGCCACGTTGTATTCGATGGGACCCGCGGTAAACCGCAGGTCAGCCTCGCGATCCATCGCCGGGATCAGGAAAAGGTCGATCAGCCAACCAATCCCCAGCAAACCGAAGGTGAAAAACCAGATCGTCCCGGTCACCGGCTTGCCGTAATAGAAGCGATGAGCGCCGGTGAAACCGAAAATCCACAGCAGGTAACCGATCACTTTGCTGTGGGTGTCTTGCTGCTGGACAGCCTGTTGATAGGGGTTCATGAATGACCTCGATTCACACGATAGATAAATATTCTTTAATTCTTTGTGACTTTTTTACAGGCATCCGACGTATGGCAAATGCTACCTTCACCCCCGTCAAAGCCTTGTAACACCGGACTTCTGTCCGACAATTGCGTCATTTTGCCGCTTTTTTGCCACCATTGCCCTCCAGATTGAATCGACCAACGGCCTCGGAAGCGGCAAAAAAGCTGTTATAAAGTTGCGCGCTGACCTATTAAGAGCCTTGCCTAATGCGTTCATTTTTCAAGACATGGCTAACCATTTGCCTTTTGATGCCACTGGCCGCCCACGCCACCAATCGTGAGCAACGTCTTCCTAACGTTAATGGTTACACCCCAAAATCCCATGTTTCTGCTCCTTCGAGCAAAGACAAAAAATCCGCTAAATATGCTCCAGGCCTGGCCAGCAGCAAAAGCGGCCTGGTTCCACCGATGGGCACCAAGGAAAGCAGCGACGTGCTGAGCCGCGCCGTGAATGTCCTTGGCACTCCTTATCGTTGGGGCGGCAGCAGCCCAAGCAAAGGTTTCGATTGCAGCGGCCTGGTGAAATACGCGTTCAACGACGCCACGTTCGACCTGCCACGCACCTCGAATGCCATGGCCAGCGGTCATGGGGAGAAAGTCGATCGTGATGACCTGAAGCCGGGCGACCTGATTTTCTTCAACATCAAGAGCCGTCGGGTCAATCACGTTGCCATTTACCTGGGCAACGACCGTTTCATCCACGCGCCACGTCGCGGCAAGTCAGTGTCCATCGACACGTTGAACAAACCGTACTGGGATAACCACTATGTGGTTGCCAAGCGGGTTCTGCCGAAAGAGCCGAATCAGTTGCGGGTTGTTCAGCGCTGATTGGCTAGCGCACACCTGATGGCGAGCACTTGTGGCGAGGGAGCTTGTCGGATCGCCGCACCGTCCCGCTGGAGTGCGTAGCGCTCCCGGTTTTTTGGGGCTGCTTCGCAACCCAGCGGGAGCAAGCTCCCTCGCCACAGGTAACATTGCAATTCTCAGAAGCCATCCGGTGACCGCGCCTTCTCCTGCGCATGATCACGACTGACCAAGCCCTTGGTCACCAGGTCCTTCAAGCTCATATCCAGCGTCTGCATCCCCAGCGACCCTCCCGACTGAATCGCCGAATACATCTGCGCCACCTTGTCCTCGCGGATCAGGTTGCGGATCGCCGATGTCCCCAGCATGATCTCGTGGGCCGCGATGCGTCCGCCGCCGATTTTCTTCACCAGGGTCTGGGACACCACCGCCAGCAGCGACTCGGAGAGCATCGAACGCACCATCGGCTTCTCGTCCCCCGGGAACACGTCCACCACACGGTCGATGGTTTTCGCCGCCGACGTGGTGTGCAGCGTGCCGAACACCAGATGGCCGGTTTCGGCGGCGGTCAACGCCAGGCGAATGGTCTCCAGATCGCGCATCTCGCCCACCAGAATCACGTCCGGGTCTTCCCGCAGTGCCGATCGCAAGGCGGTGGCGAAGCTGCGGGTATCGCGGTGGACTTCACGCTGGTTGATCAGGCACTTGCGCGGCTCGTGGACGAACTCGATAGGGTCTTCGATGGTGAGGATATGGTGATGGCGATGGGTATTGAGGTAATCGATCATCGCCGCCAGCGTGGTCGATTTGCCGGAACCGGTGGGGCCGGTCACCAGTACCAGGCCACGGGGGGCGTCGGTCATCTTGCGGAACACGTCGCCCATACCCAGTTCGTCCATGCTCTGCACTTTTGCCGGGATGGTGCGAAACACCGCACCCGCGCCACGGTTCTGATTGAACGCATTGACCCGAAAACGCGCGACGCCGGGCACTTCAAAGGAAAAGTCCGTTTCCAGGTGTTTCTCGAAGTCCACCCGCTGGGCGTCATTCATGACGGCATGGATCAGCACTTGCACCTGCTGGTGATCCAGGGCCGGCAGGTTGATGCGCCGCACATCGCCATCCACCCGGATCATCGGCGGCAGGCCGGCAGACAAGTGCAGGTCCGATGCCCCCTGTTTGGCGCTGAATGCCAGCAGTTCGGTGATATCCATAGCGTCTCTCAATTCCAGTAGAATGCGGCGAACCTTCAGACCGCTGGCGCCTCTTGATGTCCACCATAGCAGACAACATTCTTCAAGTTAGTTCGCGCATCCATGCCGCAACACTCGCCGCCAACCGCGCCGAGAACAGCGTCCAGCTGCTGGCCGTGAGCAAGACCAAACCCGCGCAAGACCTGCGTGAAGCCTACGCCGCCGGCCTGCGCGACTTTGGCGAGAACTACCTGCAGGAAGCGCTGGGCAAGCAGCTCGAACTGGCCGACCTGCCCTTGATCTGGCACTTCATCGGCCCCATTCAATCGAACAAGACTCGTGCTATCGCCGAGCACTTCGACTGGGTGCATTCCGTGGATCGTCTGAAAATCGCACAACGCCTGTCCGAACAACGTCCTGCCGATCTGCCGCCACTGAATATCTGCATTCAGGTCAACGTCAGCGGTGAAGCCAGCAAGTCCGGCTGCACCCCGGCCGACCTGCCGGCCCTGGCCAACGCCATCAGCGCCCTGCCGCGCTTGAAGTTGCGCGGGTTGATGGCTATTCCTGAACCGACTGATGATCGTGCCGCCCAGGACGCCGCTTTCGCTGCCGTGCAAAGCCTGCAAGCCAGCCTGAACCTGCCGCTCGACACACTTTCCATGGGCATGAGCCACGACCTTGAGTCAGCCATCGCTCAGGGTGCCACCTGGGTCCGTATTGGTACGGCCCTGTTTGGCGCCCGCGACTACAGCCAGCCGTAAACATGGCTGACACACTTCTGAATAAGGACCTGACATGAGCAAGACACGTATTGCCTTTATCGGTGCCGGCAACATGGCCGCCAGCCTGATCGGCGGCCTGCGGGCCAAAGGTCTGGAAGCCGCACAGATTCGCGCCAGCGACCCGGGCGAAGAAACCCGCGCCCGCGTGAGCGCCGAGCATGGCATCGAAACCTTCGCCGACAACGCCCAGGCCATCGATGGCGCCGACGTCGTTGTCCTGGCGGTCAAGCCCCAGGCGATGAAAGCCGTGTGCGAAGCTCTTCGCCCAAGCCTCAAGCCCAATCAACTGGTGGTTTCGATTGCCGCGGGCATCACCTGCGCCAGCATGAACAACTGGCTCGGCGCCCAGCCGATCGTGCGCTGCATGCCCAACACTCCGGCGCTGGTGCGTCAGGGCGCGAGCGGCCTGTTCGCGACAGCTGAGGTGACCGCCGAACAGCGTCAGCAGGCCCAGGAACTGCTGTCCGCAGTCGGCATCGCCTTATGGCTGAATGAAGAGCAGCAACTGGATGCCGTCACTGCCGTTTCAGGCTCCGGCCCGGCGTATTTCTTCCTGCTGATCGAGGCCATGACCGCCGCCGGTGTGAAACTTGGCCTGCCAGCGGACATCGCCGCGCAACTGACCTTGCAAACCGCACTGGGCGCCGCCCACATGGCCGTCTCCAGCGACGTCGACGCGGCCGAGTTGCGCCGCCGTGTCACCTCGCCTGCGGGCACCACAGAGGCTGCAATCAAGTCGTTCCAGGCCAATGGCTTCGAATCCCTGGTGGAAAAAGCACTCGGTGCTGCCGCGCATCGCTCGGCCGAGATGGCTGAGCAACTGGGTCAATAAGGAGTTTTTCATGATTGGATTGAACACCGCAGCGGTCTACGTGCTGCAAACCCTCGGCAGCCTGTACCTGCTGATCGTGCTAATGCGCTTCGTACTGCAACTGGTGCGGGCGAACTTCTACAACCCGATCTGCCAATTCATCGTCAAGGCCACCCAGCCACTGCTCAAGCCACTGCGCCGGATCATCCCGAGCGTGTTCGGCCTGGACATGTCCTCGCTGGTGCTGGCGATCCTGGTGCAACTGGCGCTGATGGCCCTGACCCTGCTGCTGACCTATGGCACCACCGGTAACCCGCTACCACTGCTGATCTGGTCGATCATCGGCGTGACCGCGCTGTTCATGAAGATTTTCTTCTTCGCCCTGATCATCAGCGTGATCCTGTCCTGGGTTGCACCGGGCAGCCATAACCCAGGCGCCGAACTGGTGAATGACGTCTGCGAACCGGCCCTGGCGCCGTTCCGCAAGTTCCTGCCGAACCTGGGCGGTCTGGACCTGTCGCCGATCTTTGCATTCCTGGCCATCAAACTGGTCGACATGCTGGTGATCAACAACCTCGCCGCCATGACCATGATGCCGGAAATCCTCCGCGTGTTGATCTGACCCTGTGAGCTACTTTCGCTGGGACGGTGACGACCTGATTCTGGAGTGTCACCTGCAACCGGCAGCCCGTAGCGATGACTTCTGCGGGCTGCACGGCGATCGCCTGAAGATCCGCCTGACCGCGCCGCCAGTCGAGGGCAAGGCCAACGCGTACCTGATGGCGTTTCTGGCCAAGGCCTTTGGCGTGTCCAAGAGCCAGGTCAGTTTGATCAGTGGCGAGTTGAGCCGGCAGAAGCGGGTGCGGATCTGTTCGCCGAAAAAACTGCCGGACTTGCCCGGACTGGAACGCTGAACCTACCGTAGGAGCTGGCTTGCCAGCGAAGGCGGCGTGACTGACACACCGTGACATCCGGTTCGCCGGCAAGCCGGCTCCTACAGTGGGCAAGGGTTAGCTTGCTGCTAGGGGCAGCGGTCTTTAGACTTACGCCTCATTTCAATGAGAGCAGGGTCGATGCCAGCTGCCTTTCCCCCCGATTCTGTTGGTCTGGTGACGCCGCAAGTGGCGCACTTCAGCGAACCCCTGGCATTGGCCTGCGGACGTTCGCTTCCGGCCTATGACCTGATTTACGAAACCTATGGCACCCTCAATGCCATGGCGAGCAATGCCGTGCTGATCTGCCACGCTTTGTCCGGCCACCACCACGCCGCTGGCTACCACAGCGCCGACGACCGCAAACCCGGTTGGTGGGACAGCTGCATCGGCCCCGGCAAACCCATCGACACCAGCAAATTCTTCGTGGTCAGCCTGAACAACCTCGGCGGCTGCAACGGCTCCACCGGCCCGAGCAGCATCAACCCGGAAACCGGCAAGCCGTTCGGCGCCGACTTCCCGGTGTTGACCGTGGAGGACTGGGTACACAGTCAGGCGCGTCTGGCCGATCGTCTCGGCATCGCCCAGTTCGCGGCCGTGATTGGCGGCAGCCTCGGCGGCATGCAGGCAATGCAATGGAGCATCACCTACCCCGACCGCATCCG
Source organism: Pseudomonas sp. A-B-19 (assembly GCF_019947515.1). Taxonomy (NCBI): domain Bacteria; kingdom Pseudomonadati; phylum Pseudomonadota; class Gammaproteobacteria; order Pseudomonadales; family Pseudomonadaceae; genus Pseudomonas; species Pseudomonas sp. A-B-19. The sequence continues at coordinate 67,181 of NZ_JAGYGN010000011.1, read as the reverse complement.
TCATTGCCTGGCCATCGCCTCGGCGCCCAAGCTGTCGGCACAGAACATCGCATTCAACGAAGTGGCGCGCCAGGCGATCCTCACCGACCCGGAATTCCACGGCGGTTCTTTTCAGGAACACGGCGTTATCCCCAAGCGCGGCCTGATGCTGGCGCGGATGGTCGGGCACATCACTTACCTGTCCGACGACTCCATGGGCGAGAAATTCGGCCGCGGGCTCAAGAGCGAGAAGCTCAACTACGACTTCCACAGCGTCGAGTTCCAGGTGGAAAGCTACCTGCGTTATCAGGGTGAGGAGTTCTCCGGGCGCTTCGATGCCAACACGTACCTGTTGATGACCAAGGCACTCGATTACTTCGACCCGGCAGCGAACTTCGACGATAACCTGGCGAAAACCTTTGAGAGTGCCAAGGCCAAGTTCTGCGTGATGTCGTTCACCACCGACTGGCGCTTCTCCCCTGCCCGCTCGAGGGAACTGGTGGACGCGCTGATGGCCGCGCGCAAGGACGTCTGCTACCTCGAAATCGACGCACCGCAAGGCCACGACGCCTTCCTGATTCCGATCCCGCGCTACCTGCAGGCATTCGGCAATTACATGAACCGCATTACGTTGTGAGAAAGCCATGAGAGCTGATCTGGAAATCATCCAGGAATGGATCCCCGCCGGCAGCCGCGTGCTCGACCTCGGGTGCGGCGATGGCGAACTGCTGACCTGGCTGCGCGATAACAAGCAAGTCACCGGTTACGGCCTGGAAAACGACGCCGACAACATCGCCGAATGCGTGGCCAAAGGCATCAACGTCATCGAACAGGACCTGGACAAGGGCCTGGGCAACTTTGCCAGCAACAGTTTCGACATCGTGGTCATGACCCAAGCGCTGCAAGCGGTGCACTACCCGGACAGGATCCTCGAGGAAATGCTGCGCGTGGGCCGGCAGTGCATCATCACCTTCCCCAACTTCGGTCACTGGCGCTGCCGCTGGTACCTGGCGAGCAAGGGCCGGATGCCGGTTTCCGAGTTCCTGCCGTACACCTGGTACAACACGCCGAACATTCACTTCTGCACCTTCGCGGACTTTGAAGCCTTGTGTCGCGAACGTGAGGCGAAGGTCATTGATCGACTTGCCGTGGATCAACAGCATCGGCACGGGTGGGCCAGCAAGCTATGGCCTAATCTGTTAGGTGAGATCGGCATCTACCGGGTCAGCAGTCCGGGACTTTCCGACCACAAGGTCGCAGTCTGATCCACCCTATTTCAAGGAGAACGATCATGGGTCGTCTAGCGTTGTTTCTACTCACTGCCTGCCTGAGCGTCACCGCCATGGCCGCCGACGCCATCAAGGGCGAACGCAAGGAAACCTTCGGCGACGTGACGGTGCACTACAACACCTTCAACTCCACCTACCTGACCCCGGACATTGCCAAGTCCGCCGAACTCACCCGCAGCAAGAACCAGGGTGTGATCAACATTGCGGTGCTCAAGGACGGCAAACCGCAGATGGCACAGGTCAGCGGTACGGTCAAAGACCTGACCAGCCAAAGTGTGGAACTGAAGTTCCGCCAGATCACTGAACAAGGTGCGATCTACTACATCGCCCAATTCCCGGTACCGCAGCAGGAAACCCGCACCTTCGACATCAAGGTGCAGACCGGTGACAAAATCAACACCATCAATTTCAACCAAGAGCTCTTCCCTGGCCAATGATCAACTTCACGCAACTCGTACTGGCCAGCCATAACGCCGGCAAACTCAAGGAACTCCAGGCCATGCTCGGCGAGTCGGTGCATCTGCGCTCGATCGGCGAGTTCAGCAGTGTCGAGCCTGAAGAAACCGGCCTGTCGTTCGTCGAAAACGCCATCCTGAAAGCCCGCAATGCCGCGCGTATTTCCGGCCTGCCGGCGCTGGCCGACGATTCAGGGCTGGCGGTGGATTTCCTGGGCGGCGCGCCAGGCATCTACTCGGCGCGTTATGCCGACGGCAAGGGCGATGCGGCGAACAATGCCAAGCTGCTCGACGTGTTGAAAGATGTGCCTGAAGCCGAGCGTAGCGCGCAATTCGTCTGCGTGTTGGCACTGGTTCGTCATGCCGATGATCCGTTGCCGATCCTCTGCGAAGGTTTGTGGCATGGGCGCATCCTGACCCAGGCCAGCGGCGAACACGGTTTCGGCTACGACCCGCTGTTCTGGGTGCCGGAGCGCGAGTGCTCCAGCGCCGAGCTTAAGCCCAGCGACAAAAACCGGATCAGCCACCGCGCCCGTGCAATGGATCTGCTGCGCCAGCGTCTGGGCTTGAAATGACCCGTGAATCATCCGCGTCGCCGCTGATCTTCGGCGGCGACGCTCAATCGCCCCGGGCCGCCCTGCCTGTACTGCCGCCGCTGGCACTGTATATCCACATCCCGTGGTGCGTGCGCAAATGCCCTTATTGCGACTTCAACTCCCACACCGCCAGCCCCGTGCTGCCGGAAGAAGAGTATGTCGACGCCTTGCTGGCCGATCTCGATCAGGACCTGCATGCCGTCTATGGCCGTGAGCTGAGTTCGATTTTCTTTGGTGGCGGCACGCCAAGCCTGTTCAGCGCCGATTCCCTGGGTCGCCTGCTCAAAGGCGTCGAACAGCGCATTCCGTTTGCCAGCGACATCGAAATCACGCTGGAAGCCAATCCGGGGACGTTCGAGCAAGACAAGTTCGTGGCGTACCGGAAACTGGGGATCAATCGCCTGTCGATCGGTATCCAGAGTTTTCAGCAAGAGAAGCTCGAGGCCCTGGGGCGGATTCACAACGGCGACGAAGCCGTACGCGCCGCCGGCATGGCCCGGCAGGCCGGGTTCGACAACTTCAACCTGGACTTGATGCATGGCCTGCCGAATCAGTCCCTGGACGATGCCTTGGCCGACCTGCGCACAGCGATTGCCCTGAAACCGACACACCTGTCGTGGTATCAACTGACCCTGGAGCCGAATACGGTGTTCTGGAACCAGCCGCCGACGCTACCGGAAGACGATACGCTGTGGGACATCCAGGAGGCCGGGCAAGCGCTGCTGGCCGAACACGGTTATGCACAATATGAAGTTTCGGCTTACGCCCTGCCCGGTCGCCCGGCGCGCCACAACCTCAATTACTGGAGTTTTGGCGACTTCATCGGTATCGGTGCCGGCGCCCACGGCAAGCTCAGCCATCCGGACGGGCGCATCATTCGCACCTGGAAGACCCGCCTGCCGAAGGATTACCTGAATCCGGCGAAGAGCTTCCAGGCCGGCGAGAAAGCACTGGGCAACGATGAAATGCCGTTCGAATTCTTGATGAACGCGCTGCGCCTGACTGAAGGCGTCGAATCGAGGCTGTACCCGGAACGTACCGGCATGACGCTGGAAAGCCTTGCTGAAGGCCGCCGTGAAGCCGAACAAAGCGGCCTGTTGCAGGTCGAACCGTCACGTCTGGTAGCCACGACGCGCGGACAACTCTTCCTCAACGACTTGCTGCAGAAATTTCTGACATAAGGAAATCGAATGGATTTGGTACTCGACCTGCTTGCCACCGTGTCCCGCTGGAGCCGCAGCAACCTCTCGGAAATCGCCCTGGCCCTGGTGGGTTGCCTGCTGGTGCTGTTTGGTGCGGATTTCAAAGGCTGGGTCGAGCAACGCCTGGGCAGCATCGCCGGCGCCTTGCGCGTACCACTGATGTCCCTGCTGTGCATGATCGGCAGCGGCGCGGCGCTGATCTACGCCACGCCATGGGTCGTGCGCGGCTTGAGCCAGTTCAATAACTACAGCCTGGCGCCGGTGTTGCTGGTGGTGCTGGTGTTGATTGGCGTGGTCGCGGATCGCCGCTGAATTAAGCCACACCCCAAAACAACTGTGGGAGCGAGCTTGCTCGCGATGAGGCCATCACATCCAACATCTCTGTTGACTGTCAGGCCGCCATCGCGAGCAAGCTCGCTCCCACAGGTTTTACGCCAGTTTTTCGAACTTCAAATCCCACACGCCATGCCCAAGACGTTCGCCACGGCGTTCGAACTTGGTGATCGGCCGTTCGGCCGGACGCGGCACGCACTTGCCGTCTTCAGCCAGATTGCGATAACCCGGCGCCACGTTCATCACTTCCAGCATGTACTCGGCGTACGGTTCCCAGTCGGTGGCCATGTGCAGAATGCCGCCGACCTTCAACTTGCTGCGCACCAGTTCAGCGAAGGACGCCTGAACGATACGGCGCTTGTGGTGACGGCTCTTGTGCCACGGGTCCGGAAAAAACAGCATCAGGCGATCGAGGCTGTTGTCGGCCACGCAACGGTTGAGCACTTCGATCGCGTCGCAATCGTAGACCCGCAGGTTGGTCAGGCCTTGTGTCAGGACGCCATTGAGCAGCGCCCCGACACCCGGACGGTGCACTTCGACGCCGATGAAATCCTGATCCGGCGAAGCCGCTGCCATTTCCAGCAGCGAATGGCCCATGCCGAAACCGATTTCCAGCGAGCGCGGTGCCGAGCGACCGAACACCTGGTCGAAGTCCACCGGCGCGTCGGCCAGCGGCAGCACGAACAGCGCAGAGCCCTGCTCCAGGCCCTTTTGCTGGCCTTCGGTCATGCGCCCGGCACGCATCACGAAACTCTTGATACGGCGGTGTTGGCGCTCGTCGCCTTCTTCCGTCTGGATAGGCGTGTCGTTCGATTCAGTCATCAATGGCTCTTACTTGATCAGACCATCCAGCGGCGAAGAGGCGCTGGCATAGAGTTTTTTCGGCATGCGGCCGGCGAGGTAGGCCAGGCGGCCTGCGACGATGGCATGTTTCATGGCTTCAGCCATCATGACCGGCTGCTGGGCGTGAGCGATGGCCGAGTTCATCAGCACCGCATCACAGCCCAGCTCCATGGCAATAGTGGCGTCGGACGCGGTACCGACACCGGCATCCACCAGCACCGGGATTTTGGCTTCTTCCAGGATGATCTGCAGGTTGTACGGATTGCAGATCCCCAGACCCGAACCGATCAGACCAGCCAGCGGCATGACCGCGATGCAACCGATTTCCGCCAGTTGCCGGGCGATGATCGGGTCATCGCTGGTGTAGACCATCACGTCGAAGCCTTCCTTGACCAGCGTTTCAGCGGCCTTGAGGGTTTCGATCACGTTGGGGAACAGGGTTTTCTGGTCGGCCAGCACTTCCAGCTTCACCAGATTGTGGCCGTCGAGCAACTCACGAGCGAGGCGGCAAGTGCGCACGGCCTCGATAGCGTCGTAGCAACCGGCGGTGTTCGGCAGGAAGGTGTAGCGATCCGGCGACAGCACTTCGAGCAGGTTCGGCTCACCCTCGATCTGCCCCAGGTTGGTACGGCGCACAGCGAAAGTGACGATTTCGGCACCTGAGGCTTCGATGGCCTGGCGGGTTTCTTCCATGTCACGGTACTTGCCGGTACCGACCAGCAAACGCGACTGGTAAGTACGACCGGCCAGGACGAAGGGCTTGTCGCTACGAACGATGCTCATGGGAAATCCTCTGTAGGGGTGAGGTACTTGCAAAATTCTGTGGCCACTCGGCCGAGGCTGCTAGCCGCCGCCGATGGCGTGCACCACTTCGACGTTGTCGCCATCATTCAACGCGGTGTCTGCGTGCTGACTGCGCGGGACGATATCCAGATTGAGTTCGACCGCCACCCGGCGTCCGGTCAGGTCCAGACGGGTCAGCAGGGCCGCAACGGTTTCACCGTCGGGCAGTTCAAAGGATTCGCCGTTCAACTGAATGCGCATGCCGGATGCCGCCATCATTTTTAGGGGCTGGCATTCTAGCCCGATCAGTCAGGCCGACCCAAGCCATTCGTCATGAAATGGACCGGCTGGTCAACCCAGCCGCCAGGCGGCAAGCCCGGAACAATCCTGAAACAACTCCAGGGTTCAAGCACTCGCCCAAGCCTCCTATATTCTTTGCCTCGTGTCGAACCGCAGCAAAACCTGATCGAACACGCGAGAGAGGAGCTTGTGTCCAGCCTTCATCCAAAGCCGACCATCCCCGCCATCGACGGCCTGCGCGCCATTGCAGTCCTGAGCGTGATCATCTTCCACGCCGATTTCCTGAACGCACTGCCCGGTGGGTTTACCGGTGTCGATATCTTCTTCGTCATTTCCGGCTACGTGATCAGCCAGTCGCTGTCCGCTCGAGCCCACAGCGGCTTTCCAGCCTTCCTGGTGGATTTTTATCGCCGCCGATTCCTGCGTATCGTGCCCGCGCTGCTCCTGGTGCTTCTGGCTTGCAGCCTGCTTTCGGCGATGTTCGTGCCCCAAGCCTGGCTCAGCATGCAGAATGACCGTACGGGGCTGGCCGCCTTCTTTGGCCTGAGCAATTTTGTGCTGGCTTGGAACACCGACACCTACTTCTCCCCTTCCACCCTGCTCAACCCCTATACCCATACCTGGACCCTGGCCGTAGAGGAGCAGTTCTACCTGGTCTTTCCATTCATTTATTTCACCTGGTTGCGCTATCGACAGCACAGCCGGCTCGCCTGGGCCTTGCTGCCCGTGCTCGCACTCGTGTCACTGGCGCTCAGCGCCTTGCAGACGCGGGAGAATCCGCTTGAGGCGTTCTACCTGATGCCCAGTCGGTTCTGGGAACTGGCCGCCGGGGCACTCCTTTTCCAGTTGATCGCAACAGGACACTTCACGCTGCATTCAACGGCCGCAAACCGAGGCGTGTTACTCGGCGGCTTCGCACTGGTCACCGGTGGACTGTTTCTCGCCGATAAAAACCAGTTCCCCTTCCCTTGGGCGCTGCTGACGGTTTCCGGCACCTTGATGATCATCACCACTCTGGCCCAGAAAGCCGACGATCACTTCCTGCCCCTGCGCCTGTTGCAATCTTCACCCGCGGTCTATGTCGGCAGATTATCCTACTCGCTGTATCTCTGGCATTGGCCGGTGCTGGTGTTCCTGCGCTGGACCACAGGCCTGGAGCAACTGGCCGTGCAGTTGGCCTACCCGGTGATCGTTATGGCGCTTGCCGCCGCTTCCTACCATTGGGTCGAGACACCGTTGCGCGCCGGCCATTCGTTTTTTCAGCGCCGCGCCTGGATCACGACCACCTCTTGCCTGGCAGCCATTGGCCTAGGCTGGTCCGGCGCGCGCTGGGTCAGCGAAAATCCCGAGGTCCTTTCACTGAGCCAGACCCGTGATACCTATACCTGGTTCTCCAGGCAGCTGTCGCAACATTCCGCCAGCGAACCGGTCCAGAGCCCGCCATTGCAGGGGCGCCAGTTGTTCGTGATCGGCGATTCGCACGCAGCGGCCTATCGAACGATGCTCAGCCTCGCATCACGGCAACTCGGCTTTACGGTTTCGGAATATGAACGCGGCGGTTGCGCGGTCGTCAGCCTCATGGCGCCCGACCCGCAAGGCGCCTGCGCCAGGGCTCGGGAAAAAGCCCTGAGCGATATCGAGGCGCGGGCGGAGCCGGGCGATATTGTTTTCCTCGCGTCGTTGCGAATGCCAGAGCTGGCAGGGCGCGACTGGGCTCGGAGCGAGGGGGAAGCATTTGGGGAGGCTCTTTCCGAACTGACCTCCGAGCAGACTGAAGGCGCCCGGATCGCCGCCGAGGCCGTGCTGACACGCTTGACGGCCGCCAAGGTGCGGGTATTGATCGATGCGCCCATGCCACTGTTCAAGGCTCCACCCTATCGCTGCTCGGACTGGTTTAACCGGATGAATCCGATTTGTGCGCCCGGATTCACCATGGCGCGAGAACACATCGAGCAACTGCGCACGTCGCAAATGACGCTGCTCGACCACTTGACCCGCCAGTATCCGATGCTTCGAGTCTGGGACCCACTGCCACTGCTGTGCTCAGGCGCTACCTGTTCAGCCTACGACGACGATAAACCGCTCTTCCGCGACACTGACCACCTCAGCGGGCACGGCAACCGCGTCCTTGTGCCGTCTTTCACGCAAACTCTGCTGAATGGCTGGAAAAACGCGAGTTGATTCCCATCGTCAGGTCAGGCGCCAGGCGGCCAGCCCGAGGCACAGCCAGCCCATCAGGAAGGCCAGGCCACCGAACGGGGTGATGATGCCGAGCTTGCTGATGCCCGTAAGCGTCAATATATACAGGCTGCCGGAGAACAGCAGAATACCGATGGCAAACGATGCGCCGGCCCAGGTGATCAGGCGGCCGGGAATCTGCGCGGCCAGGAATGCGACGCCCAGTAATGCCAGGGCATGCACCAATTGATAGGTGACGCCCGTGTGGAAAATCGCCATGTACTCGGCACTCAGGCGGTTTTTCAGGCCATGAGCGGCAAAGGCGCCGAGGCCGACACCGGTGAAACCGAAAAAAGCGGCCAGCATCAGAAAGCCACGCAGCATGCAGAACTCCAGTCAGTTTCGATCCCAAGGGTCTGTATAATGGCCCGCTCAACGGGTTCGGCCAAGCCATCTCTATGCTGCGTATCTATTTCCGTCATTTCACCAAGGCCGCGCTCTGGTTCATGGGTGGCAGCGTATTGCTGGTGCTGATCTTTCGCGTGGTGCCACCACCGGGAACGGCGCTGATGGTCGAGCGCAAGATCGAATCCTGGTTCGATGGCGAACCCATCGACCTGCAACGGACCTGGAAACCCTGGGACGAGATCTCCGATGACCTGAAAGTCGCGGTGATTGCCGGCGAAGACCAGAAATTCCCGGAGCACTGGGGCTTCGATATCGGCGCGATTCAGGCGGCGTTTGCCCATAACGGGCGCGGCGGTTCGATCCGTGGCGCCAGCACCCTGAGCCAACAAGTTTCGAAAAATCTGTTCCTGTGGTCTGGCCGCAGCTGGCTGCGCAAAGGCCTGGAAGCCTGGTTCACCGGACTGATCGAAGTGTTCTGGCCCAAGCAGCGGATTCTTGAGGTGTACCTCAACAGTGTCGAGTGGGATGACGGTGTGTTTGGCGCTGAAGCGGCGGCCCGGCATCACTTTGGTGTGAGTGCAAAAGACCTCAGCCGTCAGCAGTCGAGCCTGCTCGCCGCCGTCCTGCCCAACCCGCGGGTCTGGAGTGCCGGCCATCCGACTTCTTACGTTTCGCGCCGGGCTGGCTGGATTCGACAGCAGATGAGCCAGTTGGGCGGGGACAGCTATCTGGTCGGGCTGAACGATTCGCGCCGGGCGCCCTGGAGGGACTAACGACGCTTTTGTAGGAGCTGGCTTGCCAGCGAAGGCGATATGTCTGACACACCGAGTCGCCTGTTTCGCTGGCAAGCCAGCTCCTACAGGAAGCAGCGCCGCTTACGAGATTTTTGCACACAAACAAAAACGCCCCGATCGATGATCGGGGCGTTTTGCATTGCCAGGTCGCCAGTTACGCAGCGATCGACACCTTGAGCTTGTTCATCGCGCTCTTCTCGAGCTGACGAATACGCTCGGCCGACACGTTGTACTTCTGCGCCAGGTCGTGCAGCGTGGCTTTTTCTTCCGCCAGCCAGCGCTGGTAGAGGATGTCACGGCTGCGGTCGTCCAGCACTTCCAGCGCTTCGTGCAAGTTGTGGTTGGAGTTGTCGCTCCAGTCGGCGTCCTCCAGTTGACGGGCCGGGTCGTACCGGTGGTCTTCCAGATAGTTGGCCGGCGACTGGAAAGCACTGTCGTCGTCCGCTTCGGCAGCCGGGTCGAAGGCCATGTCATGGCCGGTCAGACGGCTTTCCATCTCGCGTACTTCCCGAGGCTCTACACCCAGGCTTTCCGCTACGCGATGGACTTCCTCGTTGTTCAACCAGGCCAGGCGCTTCTTCTGGCTGCGCAGGTTGAAGAACAGCTTGCGCTGGGCCTTGGTGGTCGCGACCTTCACGATGCGCCAGTTGCGCAGGATGAACTCGTGGATTTCCGCCTTGATCCAGTGCACGGCAAAAGATACCAGGCGCACGCCCATTTCCGGGTTGAAGCGTTTCACGGCCTTCATCAGGCCAACGTTGCCTTCCTGGATCAGGTCAGCCTGAGCCAGGCCGTAACCGGAATAGCTACGGGCGATATGTACGACAAAACGCAGGTGGGCGAGCACCATCTGCCGAGCCGCCCCCAAATCCTGCTCATAATAGAGACTCTCGGCCAGTTCACGCTCCCGCTCCGGCGACAGCAATGGAATGCTGTTGACGGTGTGCACATAGGCCTCCAGGTTCGCACCCGGGACCAGAGCATATGCAGGTTGCAAAGAATTGGTCATACGAAAAAACCTCCAACTTACAAACTCGTGCAGTTCAGCACTGCGAAAATTGACCGGAAACCGAAGGACAAGTTCCCAAAACCCAAAAACGCTGAAAGGTCAATACGAGCAAAATGATACTACTTAGGCGCAAGCTCCCTCAGGTGGCGTGCGACTGCAATCCATGCACCGATATACCCCAACAGCACCGCGCCAAGCAAGAGAGACAGACCGTCGGCAACTGGCACTCCAGCCAGTGCAAAATCACTGCCGTACAACCCGGCCAGCCCTACCACCGCGTCGTTCAGCCAATCAAGGCCGAACGCGAGCACACCCCAAGATAGAATCCCCGCACCGAAGCCATACAGCGCGCCCATATACAGAAAGGGCCTGCGTACATAGCTGTCAGTGCCGCCGACCAGTTTAATCACTTCTATCTCTGTGCGGCGGTTTTCAATATGAAGCCGAATGGTATTGCCTATCACCAAAAGTAATGCAGAAACCAGCAGCACGGTCAGACCGAAGACAAATCGATCACCCAGCTTGAGGATGGCTGCCAGACGCTCGACCCAGACTAAATCAAGTTGCGCCTGTTGTACCTTCGGCAGCTCGGATAGTTTTTGTCTTAATGCTTCAAGGGCCGGCTTGTCGACTTCGGTCGGCGTCACCAGCACCACGCCCGGCAGCGGGTTCTCCGGCAACTCCTTGAGCGCCTCGCCCAGCCCGGACTGTTGCTGGAACTCCTCCAGCGCCTGATCCCGACCAACGTATTCGGCATCGGCGACGCCAGGCATGCCCTTGATCTGATCGCGCAGTGATTCGCCTTCGGCCGGCTTGGCCTCAAGGTCCAGATACAGGGAAATCTGCGCCGCACGCTGCCAGGAACCACCCAGACGCTCGACGTTACTTAGCAAAAGTGACAGCCCCATGGGCAAACTCAGGGCCACCGCCATCACCATGCAGGTGAAAAAACTGCCGATGGGTTGCTTGCCCAGGCGGCGCAGGCTGTCCATCAGGCTGGCGCGATGGCTTTCGATCCAGGCACGGAACAACGTGGCGAAGTCCGGCCCGTCGTCATCGTCGCGTTTTTTCTTTTGCGGCTGCGGATCGGCGGCTTTCGGGGCCACGCGCTCGGAAACCTTTGGGCTACGTGTTGCGCTCATACGGCCGCCTCCCCGTCACCGATCAGTCGACCGCGTTGCAGCGTCAGCATGCGATGGCGCATGCGGGCGATCAGGGCCAGGTCGTGGCTGGCGATCAGCACGCTGGTACCCAGGCGATTGATGTCTTCGAACACACCCATGATCTCGGCAGCCAGACGCGGGTCGAGGTTACCGGTCGGTTCGTCCGCCAGCAGCAAGGCCGGACGATGAACGATGGCGCGGGCGATGCCGACGCGCTGCTGCTGACCGGTGGACAGGTCGCCCGGGTACAGATCGGTTTTATCCGACAGCGCCACGCGCTCCAGTGCCGAGTCCACGCGCTTGGCGATCTCGGCCTTGGACAGCCCCAGGATCTGCAAAGGCAACGCGACGTTATTGAACACCGTGCGATCGAACAGCAACTGGTGATTCTGGAACACCACGCCGATCTGCCGGCGCAAGAAAGGAATCTGCGCATTGCTGATGGTGCTCAGGTCTTGCCCGGCGAGCAGCAGCTTGCCGCTGGTCGGACGCTCCATGGCCAGCAACAGGCGCAACAGCGTGGATTTGCCGGCGCCGGAATGACCGGTGACAAACAAGAACTCGCCACGACGGACTCGAAAGCTCAGCTCATGCAAGCCGACGTGACCGTTCGGGTAGCGCTTACCGACCTGTTCGAAACGAATCATGAACGCTCCCGCTCGGCAAACAAGGCCTGGACAAAGGGTTCTGCTTCAAAGGTACGCAAATCGTCGATGCCTTCGCCGACGCCAATGTAGCGGATCGGCAGGCCGAATTGCTTGGCCAGAGCGAAAATCACACCGCCTTTGGCGGTGCCGTCGAGCTTGGTCAGCGCCAGGCCGGTCAGTTCGACGGTCTGGTTGAATTGCTTGGCCTGGTTGATGGCGTTCTGACCGGTGCCGGCGTCAAGTACCAGCAGCACTTCGTGAGGTGCGTCGGCGTCAAGCTTGCCGATCACCCGGCGAACCTTTTTCAGCTCTTCCATCAGGTTGTCTTTGGTGTGCAGGCGGCCGGCGGTGTCAGCGATCAACACGTCGATACCACGGGCCTTGGCGGCCTGTACGGCGTCGAAGATCACCGAAGCCGAGTCGGCGCCAGTGTGCTGCGCGATCACCGGGATCTTGTTGCGTTCACCCCAGACCTGCAATTGCTCCACCGCCGCAGCGCGGAAGGTGTCGCCGGCAGCGAGCATGACTTTCTTGCCTTCCAGCTGCAGCTTCTTCGCCAGCTTGCCGATGGTGGTGGTCTTGCCGGCACCGTTAACGCCGACAACCAAAATCACGAACGGTTTGTTCTGCGAGACGACTTTCAGCGGCTGCTCGACAGGCTTGAGCATGGCCGCAAGCTCAGCCTGCAGGGATTTGTACAGGGCATCGGCGTCGGCCAGCTCTTTGCGTGCGACCTTCTGCGTCAGGCGCTGAATGATCACCGATGTGGCTTCGACACCGACGTCGGCGGTCAGCAAGCGCGTTTCGAGGTCTTCCAGCAGTTCGTCATCGATGACCTTCTTGCCCAGAAACAGGCTGGCCATGCCTTCGCCAATACTGGCGCTGGTCTTGGACAGGCCCTGCTTGAGACGGGCGAAGAAACCGGCTTTGGTTTCTTCGGTGCGCACTGGTTGGGCCGGGGTTTCGACGGGAGCAGGAGCAGGAGCAGGAGCAGGAGCAGGAGCAGGTGCTGCAACAATCGGGGCTGCCGGCTCGATTACAACCGGTGCAGGTGCAGGCTCAGCCACAACGACTGGCGCCACCACCGGCTCTATCACAGGCGCATGAACCGGGGCCGGCGCGAACTCAGCCGGAGCCGGAATCGGCGGTGTCATGTGAGGGACCTGGTCATTCTCGACCAGTGCCACCGGCTCTTCCGCCACGGGCAATGTCAGCCATGGCTCGGCAGCGGTGGTCAGCGGTTGCTCGATGATTTCACGGGCAGGTTCGGCGACGACTTCGGCCTGCGTCTGCAGCACTGGCTCGGCAATCGGCAGAGCAACCGGTGCAGGCGCTTCTTCTATTACCGGGACCGGTGCCGGCTCTGGCTCAGGAATGGCTTGTGGCTGTTCGACGACGGGTTCCTGCGGCTTTTTGCGCAGCCATCCGAACAGGCTTTTTTTCTCGCCAGCCGCAGCTGGGGTCTTCTTGTCGTCGTTGGAACCAAACATGGAGGACGGCTATCTCACGGTAGCGACGCGCCAATGGCGCCCCGGCAAATAAATATTCGATGCAGAACAGACTGCGATTGACCCAGCTTGTTCACGCGCAACATTTTGTCGAAGTGCTCAACGGCACCTCAAGCAATCGATTTCTCATAGGACTAAAGCAGCAAAATCGGCGAAAAAACGGAACTCAGTTAATAAACACCCACCTTCCGTCGCAAACCCATACAACCTGATCAAGCATAAAGGCCTGATAGGCGTGGCCGCCGCTAAAACGGATCAGTATCCTAGCACCTCCTCGCCCGCCTAGGCTAAGACCAAGCGGGCAGCCCCAAAGGTTTAAAAACGAATGAATGCTCTTGCCCGCCGCGCCGCAGGCCTGCTGCTCAGCACAGTTTGCCTGCCTCTCTCGGCCTTGGCCGCCGATCCGCAACCCACCCACGAATTCACCCTCGACAATGGCCTGAAGGTGGTCGTGCGTGAGGACCACCGTGCGCCCGTGGTGGTTTCCCAGGTCTGGTACAAGGTCGGCTCCAGCTACGAGACGCCGGGCAATACCGGCCTGTCCCACGCACTGGAACATATGATGTTCAAGGGTAGCGAGAAGGTTGGCCCAGGCGAAGCCTCGCTGATCCTGCGCGACCTCGGCGCCGAAGAGAATGCATTCACCAGCGACGACTTCACCGCGTACTACCAGGTGCTGGCCCGGGATCGCCTGGGCGTAGCCTTCGAGCTGGAAGCCGACCGCATGGCCAGCCTGCGCCTGCCGCCCGACGAGTTTGCCAAGGAAATCGAAGTCATCAAGGAAGAGCGTCGCCTGCGCACCGACGACAAGCCGATGTCCAAGGCCTACGAGCGCTTCAAGGCCATGGCCTACCCGGCCAGCGGCTACCACACGCCGACCATCGGCTGGATGGCCGACCTTGAACGGATGAAAGTCGAAGAACTGCGCCAGTGGTACGAAACCTGGTATGTGCCCAACAATGCCACGCTGGTGGTGGTTGGCGATGTCACCCCGGACGAAGTCAAGACCCTGGCCCAACGCTATTTCGGCCCGATCGCCAGGCGCGATGTGCCAGCCGCGAAAAAACCGCTGGAACTGGCCGAACCGGGCGAGCGTCAGATTACCCTGCATGTGCAGACCCAACTGCCGAGCCTGATGCTGGCCTTCAACGTGCCGAGCATCGCCACCACCGACGACAAACGCCTGGTCAATGCCCTGCGCCTGATGTCGGCGCTGCTCGACGGCGGCTACAGCGGACGCATCCCGACGCAACTGGAGCGTGGAGAAGAACTGGTGTCCGGCGGCTCGTCGAGTTACGACGCCTATACCCGTGGCGACAGCCTCTTCACCCTGTCGGCATCGCCAAACTCACAGAAACACAAGACCATCGCCCAGGCGCAAGCCGGTTTGTGGAAGCTGCTCGACCAGCTGAAAACCACGGCGCCAACCGCTGAAGAGCTGGAACGCGTACGTGCACAAGTCATCGCCGGCCTGGTCTTCGAGCGTGACTCGATCACCAGCCAGGCCACCGCCATCGGCCAACTGGAAACCGTCGGCCTGTCATGGAAGCTGATGGACACCGAACTGGCCGACCTGGAAAACGTGACACCGCAAGACATCCAGAAAGCCGCCAAGCTGTATTTCACCCGCGAACGTCTCAGCGTCGCCCATGTACTGCCTCTGGAGACGACTCATGAGTGAGCGTAAACCCTCCCGCCTGGCCCTGATCGGCCTGATCGCCGTTGCCGTTTTCGGTTCCGCCGCGTTCTATCTGTCGCGCTCTGGCGAAACCAGTGCCAGTGAAGCCCTGGATAAGGCCAAGGCCAGCCGGAAACTGCAATCGCTGACCGAACTCAACGGCAAGGTGCCGGACCACCGCAAGCTGGACGTACAAACCTGGAACACTGCCGAAGGTGCGAAAGTGCTGTTCGTCGAGGCCCATGAGTTGCCGATGTTCGACATGCGCCTGATCTTCGCCGCCGGCAGTAGCCAGGACGGCGATACGCCTGGTCTGGCGCTGTTGACCAACGCCATGCTCAACGAAGGCGTGGCCGGCAAAGACGTCGGTGCCATTGCCCAGGGCTTCGAAGGCCTGGGCGCCGACTTTGGCAACGGTGCCTACAAGGACATGGCCATCGCGTCGCTGCGCAGCCTCAGCGACAGGGACAAGCGCGAGTCGGCCCTGAAGCTGTTCGCCGAAGTCGTCGGCAAACCGACCTTCCCCGCCGACTCGTTTGCCCGCATCAAGAACCAGATGCTCGCCGGTTTCGAATACCAGAAACAGAACCCGGGCAAACTGGCGAGCCTGGAACTGATGAACCGCTTGTACGGTGATCACCCGTACGCACATGCCAGTGACGGCACGGCGAAAACCGTCCCGGCGATCACCGTGGCCCAACTGCGTGCCTTTCACGAGAAAGCCTACGCAGCCGGTAACGTGGTGATCGCGCTGGTTGGCGATCTGTCCCGTGCGCAAGCCGAAGCGATTGCCGCCCAGGTGTCCAGTGCCCTGCCCAAAGGCCCGGCCCTGGCGAAAATCGCGCAACCGGTCGAGCCCAAGGCCAGCGTCGGCCATATCGAGTTCCCGTCCAAGCAGACCAACCTGATGCTCGCGCAACTGGGCATCGACCGTGATGACCCGGACTACGCGGCATTGTCCATGGGTAACCAGATACTCGGTGGCGGCGGCTTCGGCACCCGTTTGATGAGCGAAGTGCGCGAGAAGCGTGGCCTGACTTACGGCGTGTATTCGGGCTTCACCCCGATGCAGGCCCGTGGTCCGTTCATGATCAACCTGCAGACCCGCGCCGAGATGAGCGAAGGCACCCTGAAACTGGTGCAGGATGTGCTGGCCGACTACCTTGAAACCGGCCCGACCGAAAAAGAGCTCGACGACGCCAAGCGCGAACTCGCCGGCAGTTTCCCGCTGTCCACCGCGAGCAACGCCGATATCGTCGGCCAACTGGGCGCCATCGGTTTCTACAACTTGCCGTTGAGTCACCTGGAGGACTTCATGCAACAATCCCAGGCCTTGACCGTCGAGCAGGTCAAAGCCGCCATGAACAAACACCTGGGCACGGACAAAATGGTCATCGTCAGCGTTGGCCCGACCGTGCCGCAAAAGCCGTTACCGGCCCCTACTGACAAACCTTCCGAGCAGCCGCTCGGGGTTCCGGAGCATTAATGGCAAGTCCAAAAAAACCCGCCAAAAACGTCCACAATGGCGTGAACCAGCTGCGCATCATTGGCGGCGAATGGCGCAGCCGCAAGCTGAGCTTCCCCGACGCCCCGGGCCTGCGCCCGACGCCGGATCGCGTGCGTGAAACCCTGTTCAACTGGCTTGCGCCTTACGTGCCGGGCGCCAAGGTGCTCGACCCGTTCACCGGCAGCGGCGCGCTGTTCCTCGAAGCACTGTCCCGTGGCGCGGCCATGGGTCAGGCGCTGGACGCCAGCAGCATCGCGGTGTCCAGCCTGAAAGAGCACCTGGGGACGCTGCGGTGCACCAACGGCCAGGTCCAGACCGCCGATGCCCTGCGCTACCTGGAAACCCAGACCGCGACGGCCTACGACCTGGTGTTCCTCGACCCGCCGTTCAACCAGAACCTGCTGCCCACCGTTTGCAAGTTGCTCGAAGAGCGCCAATGGCTGGCCGAAGATGCCTGGGTGTACACCGAAAGCGAGTCCGCGCCGTCGACCCTGGGCCTGCCGGAGAACTGGCGCCTGCATCGCGAGCAGAAATCCGGACGGGTGTATTACTCGTTGTGGCAGCGCAGCGCCTGACGTTTCGGTGAAACGACTGCCCCCAACCTGGTTGTGAGGTGCATTACATAGTTACCGCCTGACATCCTTACGGATCATCCACAGTGGCTTGCGCAATTACCTGCAAACCACTGAGGATGAACAAGGATGAACGTCTCCCGCAGCCTGCTTATGCTGCCCTTTATCGCCTGTCTGCCGCTCATGGCCGGCGCGGCGACACCCCCTGCAACACAAGACTTCGTACTGGATAACGGCCTCAAGGTTGTCGTACGCGAGGACCACCGCTCCCCCATCGTCACCGCCCAACTCTGGATCAAGGCTGGTTCAAGCTACGAACCGCCCGGCCAGTCCGGCCTGTCCCACGCCCTCGAACATATGGTTTACAAAGGCAGCAGCAAGGCCTGCGCCGGAGAGTTCGCGGCGATACTGGAAAAACTGGGCGCCAGCCAAAACGCATCTGCCGGCACTGATTTCACGGTTTTTTACCAGACACTGCCTTCCGGCCGCACTAGCGTCGCGTTCGAAATACTGGCCGACCTGATGAGCACGGCCAAGCTGGATGCACAGGACTTCGCACCGGAGCTCAAGGTCATTCAGGAGGAACGTCGGATGCGCGTTGATGATTACATCATCGCGCTGGCTCACGAACGACTGAACAGCATCGCCTACCCGGCCAGCGGCTATGGCACCCCAACGATCGGCTGGATGCACGATCTGCAACGCATGAACACCGTGCAATTGCAGCAGTGGTATCAGGCCTGGTATTCGCCGAACAATGCGACGCTGGTGGTCGTTGGCGATGTTGCACCTGAGCGGATCAAGGCCTTGGCACAGCAGCACTTCGGCCATATTGAGCGGCGCGCGATACCTGTGGCGCCTGCACCCGTCGAGCTGGCTTCTGCCGGTGAACGTTCACTGACCCTGCGCGCACCGGTAGCGTCCCCGCGCCTGATCATGAGTTTCAACGCGCCCAGCCTGACCACGGCACCGGATCGTCGGACCGCCCATGCCCTACGCCTGCTCGACAGGTTACTGGCCGGGTCCAGTAGCGCGCGGATCAAACAGCAACTGCAACTGAGCGAGGCGATATTCACCGAGGTCGACTCAGAGTACGACGCCTTCAATCGCGGCGATTCGTTACTGACCATCAGCACCCAGCTCAACCCGGACAAGCTCAATGACGCTGACGAAGCCCTCGCCCGTCTGTGGCAAGTGATCGAATCACTCAAGAGCAAGGCACCGGAACCAGCAGAACTTGCGCGCGCGAAAAACCTCCTGATCGCTGACTCGGTTTATGCGCAGGATGATCTGGAAGGGCAGGCCAGCACCTTGGGCCTGCTGGAAACCATCGGCCTGGACTGGCGGCTGGCCGATCAGGATACGGATGAGCTGAACAAGGTCACGCCCCTGGATATTCAACAAGTCGCAAAGACTTACCTGACGCGTGAGCGCTTGAGTACCGCGAAAATCCTGCCGGAGAAAAACAATGGATAAGCTCAAAGGCCTCATCAATGGACTGATCCTGGCCGGCATACTGTTGAGTGCACAGGCCCCCGCCGTTGCAACCACCGCGCCCCAGAAACCAGTGCTGCAATCGCTCAATGAACCACAGACTCCAGCGACCCAGCGCACGCTGTCGATCAAGGGTTACAAAACGCTCAGTGGAACGAAGATCCTGTTCATCCGCACCCCTGGCCTGCCAATGTTTGATGCCTTGGTGAGCTTTGCTGCCGGCAGCGCCTACACCCCGCATCAACCCGGCTTGGCCGCGGTCACCTATAGCCTTTTGAATGAGGGCGTAGCTGGCAAGGACGTCAATGCCATACAGGCGACATTCGAAAATCTGGGTGCCAGGATGGGTATGGGTATCAGCCAGGACCGGACCTTGTTTTCCCTGCGTAGCCTGAGTGACGAACCACGGCGCACTCCAGCCCTGGAACTGTTTGCCCAGGTACTCGGCAAACCGCTGTTGCCGCAAGAGTCCCTGCCTGTGGTGAAATCCCAATTGCAGTACTTTCTGGACCTTGAAGATCAGTCCCATGCCGCTCAAGCCCAAAAAGCCAATCTCGGCCAGCTGTTTCCCGACCACGGTTATGCTCAATCCTTCTACGGAACCCGGGCCGGGCTTGCCTCCGTCACTCGTACCCAGGCGCAAGACTTTCATCGCAAGGCTTATTCCGCGGGCAATGCCCAGATCACACTGGTCGGAGACCTCACCGAGGAAGAAGCCCAGCGCATTGGTGCGCAGATATCCGCGGCCTTGCCCCCGGGACCGGCCACTGCCGCGATCCAGCCGGTGACTAGTCCAGCCGCTCCAGGCCTGCTGCGCGTTGAGCGACCATCGACCCAGGCTTACCTGCGCCTTGCCCAGCCAAGTGTCCTGCGAAACAGTCCGGACTACGTCGCGCTACAGATGGCCATGCGGATATTCACTAACCGACTGAGCAATGAACTGCGTGAACGCCGAGGCCTGACCTACCACGTTGAAGCCGACCTTTCAGCCCTTCAGGCACAAGGATCGTTGACCATTGAATTGCAGACCCGACCAGAGCAGGCCGATGCCGTGCTGGCCCATATCAAGACGATGTTCAGCGACTTCCTCGCCCAAGGACCGACCCAACAGGAACTCGCAGACACCCAACAGCAACTGACCGGTAGCGCGCCATTGAACAGAGCTACCAATGCGCAGATTCTGGGACAGTTGCACGCTATCGGCACCCACAATCTGCCGCTAGACCTCGACTTTGCTACGCAAGCCGCCTTGAAGCTGAACCTTGTATCAATCAAAAACGCACTCAACCGGCATTACCACGCCGACCAATGGCGCGCTGTCATCCTGGGGCCGAAGGCAGATCAACAACCACTGCCAGCTCCCAGCGAAAGCACAACCAACGCCATGTGTCGCGCACCTGGCGAGATTGTGGCAAGTTAGACAGCCATGATGACGCGGTCGCGGTGCTGTCGCGCCGCGTCTTCGGGCAGACTCATGAACACTTCCACCGAGAATGATTGTGCAATCGCACCCCGCACTGGCCTCACCGCCGTCCTTTACCCCCGCCTTTGGCATTGGTAATCCGCACTTGCAAACCTTGTGGGGGCCTCTGTGGCGTAAAACCGTGCACATCGACCGCGAACGCGAACGTCTTTGGCTTGAAGACGGCGATTTTCTCGATCTCGACTGGCATGGCCCGCACAGTGCCGACGCCCCCTTGGTGCTCGTGCTGCACGGGCTCACCGGTTCCTCGAATTCGCCTTATGTCGCCGGCATGCAAAAAGCCTTGGGCGACCGAGGCTGGGCCAGCGCTGCGCTGAACTGGCGCGGCTGTTCGGGTGAACCCAACCTGTTGCCGCGCAGCTACCATTCCGGCGCCAGCGAAGACCTGGCCGAAACCATCAGGCACTTGCGGGCCAAACGACCTCTGGCGCCACTGTATGCTGTAGGTTATTCCCTGGGCGGTAATGTCCTGCTCAAGCATTTGGGCGAAACCGGCAGCGACAGCGGCGTGACGGCCGCCGTGGCGGTGTCGGTGCCGTTTCGCCTGGACCAGTGCGCCGACCGCATCGGCCAGGGCTTCTCCAAGGTTTACCAGGCGCATTTCATGCGTGAGATGCTCGCCTACATCAAGAACAAACAGCGACAGTTCCAGCATGACGGACGGGAGGATGGCCTGGCCGCATTGGCCGCACTTGGCTCGCTGGAAAACATGCGCACGTTCTGGGATTTCGATGGTCGGGTTACCGCACCGCTGAACGGCTTTGTCGATGCCGAGGATTATTATCGCCGCGCATCGAGCCGCTACTTCCTCGGCGAAATTCGCACGCCGACCCTGATGATTCAGGCGGCCGACGACCCCTTCGTATTTCCCCACAGCCTGCCGCACGTCGATGAATTGTCCGCCTGTACGCAATTTGAACTGCAAGCCAAGGGCGGGCACGTCGGTTTCGTAGACGGCACGCTCCGGCAACCGGGTTATTACCTGGAACGGCGCATCCCCGAATGGCTGACCGCCGTGGCTCGCAAGTGAAACCATGATCAACGATCAGGGCGAGTCGATTCATTTCTGGCAAACCGCACCATTGGCCGGGGTCGAGTTATTGTCCGCCCGCTACATCGATCATCGTTTCGCGCCCCATGTGCATGACGGCTATGTGATCGGCATGATCATGGCCGGCGCCCAGCGTTATCGCTATCGCGGTGTCGAACACTTGGCGGGCAGCGGCACACTGGTGCTGATCAACCCCGATGAATTGCACACCGGTCATAAAGGTTCCGAGGATGGCTGGCTTTACCGGGCGTTTTATCCGGACAGCACACAGATATCCTCGCTGCTGGCCGAACTCGAATTGCCCAACCACCAATTGCCGGCCTTCGGTGCCACGCTGTATCGCGATCAGGATCTGGTGAACGGTTTCTGCCAACTCCACCGCCTGCTGGAAAGCCCCGCCACGGCATTGCAGCAACAAACGGTCTGGCGCGAACTGGTGCTGTCGCTATTGCAGCGTCATGCGGCGGTGCCCGATGCCGGCAAACCCGGCAAGGAACACAGGGCCGTGAGCCTGGCCAAGGAATTGCTGCAGGCGCAACTGGCAGCACCGCCCTCACTGGAGGCGCTGGCAGCGGCGGTCAATCTTTCGCCATTCCATTTCGCCCGGGTATTCCGCCGCGCCACCGGCATGCCGCCGCACACCTGGCTGATGCAACAGCGCATCGCCCGGGCGCGGACGTTGCTGCAAAGTGGCTGTCTGCCGCTGGAAGTCGCGATGCAACTGGGGTTTGCCGACCAGAGCCATCTGAGCCGGCAGTTCAAGCAGGTGTACGGGGTCGGGCCGGGGGCGTATCGCAGTGCTCGACTTTAGACACAAAAAGATCGCAGCCTTCGGACGATCTTTTGATCTTTCTTTTGTCTATTCGCCGGTGGCGACGCCCCGCGCGGGCTCGTTGATCCATTCGCTCCACGACCCGGCATACAACGAACCCAACGGATAACCGGCCAGGCACAACGCAAACAGGTTGTGGCACGCCGTCACGCCGGAACCGCAGTACGCCACCAGATCGGTTGGCGAGCGATCGCCCAGTTTCGCAGCGAAACGCTGCCTGAGCTGATCGGCCGGCAGGAAGCGCCCGTCTGCACCCAGGTTGTCGGTAAACGCCGCACACTGGGCGCCGGGAATGTGCCCGGCCACCGGATCGATCGGTTCCACTTCCCCCTTGAAACGCGGCAGTGCACGGGCATCGAGAAGGGTCAGTTCCGGCCGGGAGAGACGTTTTTGCAGTTGCTCGGCGCTGATCAGCAACGCTGTGTCAGGACTGCCGGTAAAGGTGCCACGGGTGATCGTCGGCGCATCCAGACTCAACGGCAACCCCGCTGCATGCCAGGCCTTGAGCCCGCCATCGAGGATGAACACGCCATCGCGCTTGCCCAGCCAGGCCAGCAACCACCAGGCCCGCGCCGCATAGGCGCCAGGACCGTCGTCATACAGAACCACTTCGCTATCGGCATTGACGCCCCAGGCTTGCAGGCGTTCGATCAGTTGCGCAGGTTCAGGTAACGGATGACGTCCGGTCACGCCCTTGACCACCGCGCCACTCAGATCACGCTCAAGGTCGGCATAGCTCGAACCGGCAATGTGCCCTTCGGCATAGCTGCGCTGACCGTAATCCGGGTCTTCGAGGGCAAAACGACAATCCAGAATCACCAGCCCCGGCTGGTCCTTTTTCAGGTCCAGTGCTTGCGGGCTGATCAGTTGCGCAATGGGCATAGCGGGCTCCTGTGATTTTTATCGGACTTCGATCCTACGACACTTCCTCAAGCGCCTGGGCCAGAGGCACGTAAAACTCTTCGAACAAGGCGTTGACCGCATCGCGGGCCTCATCCGTGACGAACCCGGCCTCAAGCACCAACACCTGATACACCCCGCGTTTAATGGCTTGCTCGCTCAAGTGGCTGGAATTCTCTCGCGTGGTGCACAGGAAGCGTACCCAGGACGTGAGGATGATCCAGGCATTGAGGGTCAGGGATTCGATCTGCACCTTGTCCATCTTCAGGATACCGGCAGCGACGAAACCTTCGTAGATCGCCGAACCCTGGATCAGGCAGCGCTGGGAGAAACGTCGATAACGGTCGGCCAGGTCCGGATCGCTGTCGAGCAAATGTTCGAGATCGCGATGCAGAAACCGGTAACGCCACATCGCTGCCAGCAGCTCCTTGAGGTAGAAGCGTTTGTCTTCCACCGTGGCAGCACGGCCCTGGGGCGGGCGCAGGAAGCTGTCCACCAGGCTTTCGTACTCGCTGAACAGCACAGCGATGATCGCCTGCTTGTTAGGGAAGTGGTAGTACAGGTTGCCCGGAGAAATTTCCATATGGGCAGCAATGTGGTTGGTACTGATGCTGCGCTCGCCCTGTTGATTGAACAGCTCCAGGCTGTTCTGCACGATGCGCTCGCTGGTTTTGATCCGTGGGGCCATGGCTTGAGCTTTAATTCAGAGTGCGTTGACGGGCATCTTAGATCTATCCGCGAGTGGATAAAACAAAGCTGTTACAGGATGTCATTTGACTTTTTAGAGCATAGACTCTAAAAAATGCCCCATTACAATAAATCCGGAGCCGACCATGACTGCTGAAATCTCCTACCTGCAGAACCTACAGCAGCCGTTGGAAGAGCTTCAGGCCCTGTTCAACGCCCAGCGTGCCGCCTACGCCGCCAACCCGATGCCACCGGCCGCGCAGCGCCAACAATGGCTCAAGGCGCTGAAGGATTTGTTGAACAATGAACGTCAGGCCCTGATCGATGCGATCAGCCAGGACTTCAGCCATCGCAGCGCCGATGAAACCCTGCTCGCCGAACTGATGCCCAGCCTGCACGGCATCCATTACGCCAGCAAACACCTCAAGGGCTGGATGCGAGCCTCGCGGCGCAAGGTGGGTTTAGCCTTCCAGCCCGCTGCGGCCAAAGTGGTTTTCCAACCGCTAGGCGTGGTCGGTGTCATCGTGCCGTGGAACTACCCGCTGTACCTGGCCATCGGCCCGCTGGTCGGCGCGCTTTCGGCAGGCAATCGGGTGATGCTCAAGCTCAGTGAGTCGACCCCCGCGACCGGCCTGCTGATGAAGCAACTGCTGGCGCGCATCTTCCCCGAAGACCTGGTTTGCGTGGTCCTGGGCGAGGCTGATATGGGCGTGGCGTTTTCGCGCCTGCCGTTCGATCACCTGCTGTTCACCGGCGCCACTAGCATCGGCAAACACGTCATGCGCGCCGCCGCAGAAAACCTGACCCCGGTAACCCTGGAACTGGGCGGCAAGTCCCCGGCCATTGTTTCCCGCGACGTGCCGCTCAAGGACGCCGCCGAGCGCATCGCCTTCGGCAAAACCCTGAATGCCGGCCAGACCTGCGTGGCCCCTGACTATGTGCTGGTGCCAGAGAATCGCATCGGAGGTTTCGTCGAAGCCTATCGCACAGCCGTCCGCGGGTTTTATCCGACGCTGGCCGACAACCCGGACTACACCGCGATCATCAATGAACGACAACTGGCGCGCCTGAACGGCTACGTCAGCGATGCCACCAGCAAGGGTGCGTTGCTGATGCCGCTGTTCGACCAGGGCCAGGGCCGCCGCATGGGCCATAGCCTGCTGCTCAATGTCACCGACGAGATGACGGTGATGCAGGACGAGATTTTCGGACCGCTACTGCCGATCGTGCCGTACAAGGATCTGGACCAGGCATTTGCCTACATCAACCAACGCCCGCGCCCGCTGGCGCTGTATTACTTCGGCTACGACAAGCGCGAACAACAGCGCGTACTGCACGAAACCCATTCCGGTGGAGTGTGCCTGAACGACACGCTGCTGCACGTCGCTCAGGACGACATGCCGTTCGGCGGAATCGGAGCCTCGGGCATGGGTCACTATCATGGCCACGAAGGGTTCCTGACCTTCAGCAAGGCCAAGGGCGTTCTGATCAAGCAGCGCTTCAACGTGGCGAAACTGATTTACCCGCCGTATGGCAAATCGATCCAGAAGCTGATCCAGAAGCTGTTCATCCGCTAACGATCTCACCATCGGGTAATAACAATAATGAACCCCAGCTTTTCCGATACACCCGCGCTGTCACGGCGCGGGCTGCTTAAATTCAGCCTCGGCGCCAGCGCCTTTCTCGCCACTGCCGGATTGGGCGCCAGCCTCAGCGGCTGCTCGTCGAGTGTTCCGGCCAGTGGTTTCGTCACGTTACACAGCGGCGACCTGCTGTTTTTGCGGGCGTTGATTCCGGTCATGCTCGAGGGTGCCGTGACCACCGAACGGATGCCCGAGGCTGTCGAGGGCACACTGAATAGCCTTGATTACAACCTCGCTCACTTGTCCCCGGAAATGCTCAAGTTAACCCGGCAACTGTTCGATGTGCTGGGCATGGCCGTGACCCGCGGACCGCTGACCGGGGTCTGGGGCAGTTGGGAAAACGCCAGCGCCAACGACATCCGAGCCTTTCTCGATCGCTGGGAAAACAGCTCGTTGAGCCTGTTGCGCATGGGCCATAGTTCCTTGCTGCAACTGGTGATGATGGCCTGGTACGGGCGCAAGGAATCGTGGGCGCATTGCGGGTATCCCGGGCCGCCTACCGTTTGAGACTGTGGCGCCCCCATCGCGAGCAAGCTCGCTCCCACAGGGGATATGTGAACGACGCAGAACCAATGTGGGAGCGAGCTTGCTCGCGATGGGGCCAGCCGCTTCACCGCCTACTCCAACAATAAAAAGAGAATCCGAAGATGCCCGTACCCGATCCGTTCCGCGAAGGCATGGCCCGAGGCTGGAAAACCTACAATGGCTCGCAACTGACCCAGGACCTGACACTCGAAGCGGACGTGGCGATCATCGGCAGCGGAGCCGGCGGCGGCACCACGGCTGAAATCCTCAGCGCGGCCGGCTACAAAGTGCTGCTGATCGAAGAAGGCCCACTCAAGACCAGCAGCGACTTCAAGCTGCTCGAAGACCAGGCCTACAGCAGCCTTTATCAGGAAGGCATCGGCCGCATGAGCAAGGATGGCGCGATCACTATCCTGCAAGGCCGGGCGGTGGGCGGCACCACGCTGATCAACTGGACTTCCAGTTTCCGCACCCCGGAGCCGACCCTGGAACACTGGGCCAAAGAGCACAACGTCAAGGGCCATAGCCCGGCGGAAATGGCGCCATGGTTCGAAAAAATGGAGCAACGCCTGGGCGTCGCACCGTGGATGGTGCCGCCCAACGCCAACAATGATGTGATCCGCAAGGGCTGCGAAGCACTGAATTACTCATGGCACGTCATCCCGCGCAACGTTCGCGGCTGCTGGAACCTGGGCTACTGCGGCATGGGCTGCCCGACCAACGCCAAGCAATCGATGATGGTTACGACCATTCCGGCGACCCTGGAAAAAGGTGGCGAGCTGCTTTACCTGGCCCGCGCCGAAAAACTTAACATCAGCGGCGACAAGGTCACCGGCCTGCAATGTTCAGCAATGGATGAACGCTGCGTCGCACCGACCGGGCGCATCATCACGGTCAAGGCGCGGCATTTCGTGCTGTCCGGTGGCGGCATCAACAGCCCGGCCTTGCTGATGCGCTCCGGGGTACCCGACCCGCACAAGCGCCTGGGCAAACGCACCTTCCTGCACCCGGTGAACATGTCCGCCGCGCTGTTCGACGAAGTGGTCAACCCGTTCTACGGCGCGCCGCAGTCGATTTACTCCGACCATTTCCAATGGCAGGACGGCACCACCGGCAAGATGTCCTTCAAACTGGAAGTCCCGCCCCTGCACCCGGCGCTGGCCACGACGTTGCTCGGCGGGTTCGGCCAGGAAAACTCGCAGCACATGGCCAATCTGCCGCATACCCACGCCATGCTGGCGTTACTGCGCGACGGTTTTCACCCGGACAGCCCCGGTGGCAGCGTCGAATTGCGCAGCGATGACACGCCGGTGCTGGATTATCAGCTTTCGCCTTACGCCTGGGATGGATTGCGCCGGGCGTTCCATACCATGGCCGAAATTCAGTTTGCCGGTGGCGCCAAGGCAATCATGCCGATGCACGCCGACGCACACTACGTAAAGACCCTCGTCGAAGCCCGCACGCTGATCGATGGCCTGAGCCTGGAGTTGTATCGCACGCGCCTGGGCAGCGCTCATGTGATGGGCGGTTGCGCCATGGGGGAAGACCCGACGAACGCGGTGACCGACAGCCTCGGCCGGCATCATCAACTGGGCAATCTGTCGATTCACGACGGTTCGCTGTTCCCCACCAGCATTGGCGCCAATCCGCAGCTGTCGGTCTATGGACTGACCGCGCAACTGGCGACATCCCTGGCCGAACGTTTAAAAAACCCATGAAAATGACGATTATTCCCATCGTCTATAGTGCTTTCTTACCCAACAGGCGACTTGGCCGACCGGGAAGGCTGCGATACCATCCGACTCCCCAACGGATTCCCGCCAGGACGACGCGATGAACCGAGTGTTGTACCCAGGTACCTTCGACCCTATTACCAAGGGCCATGGCGATCTGGTCGAACGCGCCTCGCGCCTGTTCGACCACGTAATCATTGCCGTTGCCGCGAGCCCCAAGAAAAACCCGCTGTTTCCAATGGAACAACGGGTAGAACTGGCGCGCGAGGTCACCAAACATCTGCCGAACGTTGAAGTCGTCGGCTTCTCGACGCTGCTCGCGCACTTCGCCAAAGAGCAGAACGCCAACGTGTTCCTGCGTGGTTTGCGCGCGGTGTCGGACTTCGAATACGAGTTCCAGCTGGCCAACATGAATCGCCAGTTGGCGCCGGACGTGGAAAGCCTGTTCCTGACCCCTTCAGAGCGTTACTCGTTCATTTCCTCGACGCTGGTCCGTGAAATCGCAGCCCTGGGTGGCGATATCACCAAGTTCGTCCACCCTGTGGTGGCGGACGCCCTGACCGAGCGCTTCAAGAAGAAATAACCCCCGCAAACTGTAGGAGCGAGCCTGCTCCGGGCGGCGTTCCGACGATGGACGCCAACAATAACGCGGGAAACCTGACGCCCCGCGGCGTTCTCGGGTTCATCGCCAGCAGGCTGGCTCCTACAGTACGTCGCACCTGCGTGCAACGCAGGCGCCAATGCGGCACAATTATGCGCATTGGTTTATTGCGCCCGGGCTTGCCGCCCCGGCTGGAGTTAGCATGTCCCTGATCATCACCGACGATTGCATCAACTGCGACGTCTGCGAACCCGAGTGCCCGAACGCCGCCATTTCCCAAGGCGAAGAGATCTACGTGATCGACCCGAACCTGTGCACCCAGTGCGTCGGCCACTACGACGAACCGCAGTGCCAGCAGGTCTGCCCGGTGGATTGCATTCCACTGGACGAAGCTCATCCGGAGACTGAAGAACAGTTGATGGAGAAGTATCGGAAAATTACCGGCAAGGCTTGAGCCATTCGGCGCCTGTCAGACCGCCTTCGCTGGCAAGCCAGCTCCTACAGATGTTCGCGAAACCTGTAGGAGCCGGCTTGCCGGCGAAGCTCTTCAGCTCTGACAACGCGGGCAAAAAACGCTGGCGCGCTGCCCGAGTTTCACTTCCCGCAGCCCCGTGCCACAGACCTTGCAGTGTTCACCGCCACGGCCGTACACGAACAGTTCCTGCTGGAAATAACCGGGCTGACCATCGCCACCGATAAAGTCCCGCAGCGTGGTACCGCCACACTCGATGGCAGCCGCCAGGATGCGCTTGATCTCGATGGCCAGCTTCAAGTAACGCGCACGGGAAATGCTCCTGGCTTCGCGGCGCGGGTCGATCCCGGCGGCGAACAACGCTTCGGTCGCGTAGATATTGCCCACACCCACCACCACCGCGTTATCCATGATGAACGGCTTGACCGCTATCGAGCGGCCACGGGACTGCTGGAACAGGCGCTCACCATCGAACAGGTCGGTCAGCGGCTCAGGCCCCAGGCGGATCAGCAATTCATGATTGAGCGGATCGAGACTCCAGAGCATTGCGCCGAAGCGCCGCGGGTCGGTGTAACGCAGCGCCAGGCCTGACTCCAGTTCGATGTCCACATGCTCATGCTTGGCCGCCGGCAGCCCGACCTCCACCAGACGCAAATTGCCTGACATGCCCAAATGACTGATCAAGGTGCCGACTTCGGCATTGATCAGCAGGTACTTGGCGCGCCGCTCCACCAGTACGATGCGCTGCCCGGACAGGCGCACATCGAGGTCTTCGGGAATCGGCCAACGCAGGCGCCGGTCACGCACGATCACCCGGCTGACGCGCTGGCCTTCCAGGTACGGCGCGATGCCGCGACGGGTGGTTTCGACTTCTGGCAGTTCCGGCATGGTGCGCTCTTGAAAGAAGAAAGTTGCGACACTCAGCGATGAGTGCCGAGGTCGCGGATCGTCTGCTTGAGGGTCTCGAAGTCGTAGTCCGAGAGGCCGACATAATCGAGCACCAGCGCCGCGATGCTGTTCCACTCGTGATCTTCGGTCTGGTTGCCCAGTACCCGATAAGAAGCACAAATATGCTCGGCCATTTTCAGTATCGCCAGCAGGTTCTTCAGCGAACTGTTGCGCGACGACTCATCACTGAAGATCGCCAGGGCATTGTGGTGATTGGCGATCGCAGCGCTCACGTGTTCCGGCAGGCGCCAGGACCTGGCCGTGTAATACCCGACCACCGAGTGATTGGTATTGAACACCTGGTTCTCCGTATCCACCACCCGGCATTCGGCACTGGCGCTGGCATAGGCCCGCTCAAGAACGCCCATGTAGTCGGGGAAACGCTGGAGCATCAGGGGTACGCCGCAGTCGTGGAACAAGCCCAGGGCATAGGCTTCGTCGCCATTTTCAACACCGATGCGCTTGGCCAGGGTCAGGCAGGTCATGGCCACGTCCTGGGCGGTGTCCCAGAAACGGTTCAGGGTGACAATGGTGTCGTCATTCATCTCGCCCTTGATCGACTGCGCGTTGATCAGGTTGATGACCGAGCGGCTGCCCAACAGATTTACCGCGCGCTGGATCGAGGCAATCTTGTTGCTCAGGCCATAATACGGCGAATTGACGATCTTCAGCAGGGAACCGGAAAGTCCCGGGTCCTGGGAAATCAGCCTGGCGATGACTTCCAGATCCGGGTCGGGCATGTACTGCTCCATCTGCAAATCCACCATGATTTGCGGCTGGGCCGGTACGCTGATGCCCTGCAGGGCTTGCTGGATCTGTTCGGAGGTCAGCTCTTGGGACATTTGTGCACGCTCTGGGTCAGGCGCCGATTCTAACCTTTATGAAGTTGGATCCGACATACCAAATCGCAAGACAACCCTCGCCACATATCCACTTGCAGGCCAATCCGGGGCCTCAACACGCTATACTCCCGCTCTTTTTTCCGGAGCGACGACATGTCCCTGCCTAGCCTGCGCCTCAAAGCCAACGCCGACCGTCGTCTGCGCAACGGTCACTTGTGGGTCTACAGCAACGAAATCGATGTAGCCGCTACGCCTTTGCACGGTTTCAAGGCCGGCGACCAGGCGATCCTCGAAGCCGCTGGCGGCAAGCCGCTGGGCATCGTTGCCATGAGCCCGAACAACCTGATCTGTGCCCGTGTGCTGTCGCGCGACATCAAGTTGCCGCTGGACAAATCGCTGCTGGTACACCGCCTGAACGTAGCCCTGTCGCTGCGCGATCGCCTGTTCGACAAGCCGTTCTACCGCCTGGTCTACGGCGACTCCGACCTGCTGCCGGGCCTGGTGGTCGACCGTTTCGGCGACATCCTCGTAGTACAGATCGCTTCGGCCACCATGGAAGCCCATAAAGACGACGTGATCGCAGCGCTGACCCAAGTGCTCAAGCCAAGCGGCATCCTGTTCAAAAACGACTCCGCCGCCCGTGACGCCGAAGGCCTCACCCGCTACGTCGAAACCGTGTTCGGCCTGGTGCCGGAGTGGGTTGCCCTCGAAGAGAACGGCGTGAAATTCGAAGCGCCAGTCATTCAGGGCCAGAAAACCGGCTGGTTCTACGACCACCGCATGAACCGCGCACGCCTGGCGCCGTACGCCAAAGGCAAACGCGTACTGGACCTGTACAGCTACATCGGCGGCTGGGGCGTGCAGGCTGCCGCGTTCGGCGCCAGTGAAGTGTTCTGCGTCGACGCTTCGGCCTTCGCCCTCGACGGTGTCGAGCGCAATGCCGCACTGAACGGTTTCGCCGAAAAAATGACCTGCATCGAAGGCGACGTGTTCGAAGCCCTCAAAGAACTGAAAGCCAGCGAAGAACGCTTCGACGTGATCGTGGCCGACCCACCGGCGTTCATCAAACGCAAGAAAGACATGAAGAACGGCGAAGGCGCCTACCGCCGCCTGAACGAGCAAGCCATGCGCCTGCTCACCAAGGACGGCATCCTGGTCAGCGCATCCTGCTCGATGCACCTGCCGGAAGACGACCTGCAGAACATCCTGCTGACCAGCGCCCGCCACCTGGACCGCAATATCCAGATGCTTGAGCGTGGCGGTCAGGGGCCGGATCATCCGGTGCACCCGGCGATTGCCGAGACTCGTTACATCAAGAGCATCACCTGCCGGTTGCTGCCAAACAGCTGATCGTGATCTGTTGCAGGAGCGAGTCAGATCGCTCCTACAACAGTTTCAGAATAGTCCTTCGCCACTCGCATTGACTTGCCCCCCTCATCAAATCAATCCTCGCCTCCCCCCTCGCGGATCGAGAGCGAAGTTTGATGACTCGCGCCATTCACGCCAAAGAAAAATCGTCGTTCATCCTGTTGTTGATGGCCATGACGCTCCTCGCCGTTTTCCCACTCGACGTGGTCCTGCCCTCGTTTCCCGCGCTTTCCGAGCACTTTCGTACCTCCCCCACCGATATCGCCTTGTCTGTCAGCCTCTTTGCCGTCGGCCTGGCGTTTTCGCTGCTGTTGATCGGGCCGCTGTCCGATATGTTCGGGCGCAAGAAGCTGTTGCTGGGAGGAATAGCCCTGGCAGCAGTGGGCGCAACGGGCTGTCTGTTCGCCAGGGATTTCGCCTGGTTTCTGGTATTTCGCGTGGTTCAGGCAGTGGGTTGCGGGTCGTTTGCGTTGTCTCAGGCGCTGGTTCAGGATCTGTTCGCCGGCCGGGAGCTGGAACGCCTGCGGATCTGGATGACCACCGCCGGCGGGATTTTCATCTCCAGTTCGCCGCTGATGGGCACCTGGTTGCAGTTGCATCTGGGCTGGCAGGGCAGTTTTTATGTGTTCATCAGTCTTGCGATCATCGTCTGGTTGAGATCCTGGTTTCTGCTTAGAGAAAGCCGCAGTAGCGAGCGCGCGTCACGGCGATTTTTCGGCGCTTACTGGTTACTCCTTTCGGACATCCGCTTTACCGGTTACTGGCTGATTTCCGCCCTCGCCTTCGCCTGCCATTTCTCGTTTCTCGTCATCTCACCGATCATTTTCATGGAGCACCTGAACCTTTCCGCCTACCAGTTCGCCTGGGCACTGTTGCTATATGGTGCGGCCTATGTGGTCGGCGGGATTGTTGCCAGCATCTTGCATCGCTATCTGGAAGGCGGCACGCAAATCATAATCGGCCTGGGTTTGATCGCCCTGTCGGGGCTGGTGATGCTGTGGCTGGCCTGGCAGTTCGGCCTGTCGGCTGCCACTGTACTGATCCCCATGCTGATCTGTACCGCTGGCACCACCGTTTCCCGGCCCATAGCCAACTCCAGAGCGATGAGCCTTTACCCGCAACACGCCGGCACCTCGACCTCTGCCGGTAGTCTGCTGATTTTCATGTGTGGCGGCCTGATCAGTGCCGTGATCAATCTGGCCAACGAATACCTGACCACCGCGCTGGGCTTGTGCTTTTTGACCCTGAGCGCGGTAGGGCTGGGATTGAACGCATTGATCAGTCGGCGCGCGCTGTGCAGCGGAAAAGTAACAACGACGGTGTAGGCCGCACGTCTCGTGAGGGCTGTATCCACGCTCGCAACCATTCCCTCCAGCCGCCAGCCGTGTAGAATCGCGAACATTCATCGCCAGTCATCCCCGGCGGGTTTATGAGCTCAAGCTGAAGCGCGCGGCGATCCCGCAAAGTTATCGGCAACTTCCGGACACGCGGCCATTTCTGGGTGTTCCAGACGTCAATAGAAGCTCACTTCCCTTTTGATACCTGACTAGCCGCCCGGAGTGCTTCATGCCTGATTACCGCTCGAAAACATCCACCCATGGCCGCAACATGGCCGGTGCCCGCGCACTGTGGCGCGCCACGGGGATGAAAGATGACGACTTCAAGAAGCCGATCATCGCCATTGCCAACTCGTTCACCCAGTTCGTACCGGGCCACGTGCACCTCAAAGACCTGGGGCAACTGGTCGCCCGCGAGATCGAACGCACTGGTGGCGTGGCCAAGGAATTCAACACCATCGCTGTCGACGACGGCATCGCCATGGGCCACGACGGCATGCTCTATTCGCTGCCGAGCCGCGAGATCATCGCCGACTCCGTCGAGTACATGGTCAACGCCCACTGCGCCGATGCAATCGTGTGCATCTCCAACTGCGACAAGATCACCCCTGGCATGCTGATGGCCGCCCTGCGCCTGAACATCCCGGTGATCTTCGTCTCCGGCGGCCCGATGGAAGCCGGCAAGACCAAACTCGCTTCCCACGGTCTCGACCTGGTCGATGCCATGGTGATCGCCGCCGACTCCAGCGCTTCTGACGAGAAAGTCGCCGAGTACGAGCGCAGCGCCTGCCCGACCTGCGGTTCGTGCTCCGGCATGTTCACCGCCAACTCAATGAACTGCCTGGTCGAAGCCCTGGGCCTGGCATTGCCGGGCAACGGTTCGACCCTGGCCACCCACAGCGACCGCGAACAGCTGTTCCTGCAGGCCGGGCGCACCATCGTCGAGCTGTGCAAGCGTTACTATGGCGAGAACGACGAGTCGGTGTTGCCGCGCAACATCGCCAACTTCGAAGCGTTCGAAAACGCCATGACCCTGGACATCGCCATGGGCGGTTCCACCAACACCATCCTGCACTTGCTGGCCGCTGCCCAGGAAGCCGAGATCGATTTCGACCTGCGCGACATCGACCGCCTGTCCCGTCACGTGCCGCAACTGTGCAAGGTCGCGCCGAACATCCAGAAGTACCACATGGAAGACGTGCACCGCGCTGGCGGCATCTTCAGCATCCTCGGTTCACTGGCCCGTGGTGGCTTGCTGCACACCCAGCTGCCGACCGTGCACAGCCGCAGCATGGAAGAAGCCATCGCCAAGTGGGACATTACCCAGACCACCGACGAAGCCGTGCACCACTTCTTCAAGGCCGGTCCGGCAGGCATTCCGACGCAAACCGCGTTCAGCCAGTCGACCCGCTGGGAAACCCTGGACGACGACCGTGAAAACGGCTGCATCCGCAGTGTCGAGCACGCTTACTCGAAAGAAGGCGGCCTGGCCGTGCTCTACGGCAACATCGCCCTGGACGGCTGCGTGGTGAAAACCGCTGGCGTCGACGAGTCGATCCACGTGTTCGAAGGCAACGCGAAGATCTTCGAAAGCCAGGACAGCGCCGTACGCGGCATCCTCGCTGACGAAGTGAAAGAAGGTGACATCGTCATCATTCGCTACGAAGGCCCGAAAGGCGGCCCGGGCATGCAGGAAATGCTCTACCCGACCTCGTACCTGAAATCCAAAGGCCTGGGCAAAGCCTGCGCCCTGCTCACCGACGGCCGTTTCTCCGGCGGTACGTCCGGTCTGTCCATCGGCCACGCTTCGCCTGAAGCGGCTGCCGGTGGCGCAATAGGCCTGGTGCAGGACGGCGACAAGGTGCTGATCGACATTCCGAACCGCTCGATCAACCTGTTGGTCAGCGATGAAGAACTGGCGGCACGCCGAGTCGAGCAGGACAAGAAAGGCTGGAAACCGGTGGAAGTGCGGCCACGTAAAGTGACCACCGCGTTGAAGGCTTACGCCCTGCTGGCCACCAGCGCCGACAAGGGTGCTGTGCGTAACAAGGCGATGCTTGACGGGCTGTAAAGCTTAACCGTTGAACAAAAAATGCCCCGCCATGTGCGGGGTATTTTTTTGGATCAATTATCAGTCGATCATATCGATCCTTGGCACTTCTAACTTTCCATATAAAAACACCCTATATCAGGGAATCAAAAAGCAAGAGATCCTTATTCGCGGGAGCGAGAGCTCCGCGCAACTTGCCACAGGTAGTGAAGCGCTAACAATGTCGGCCCAAGAACTACCGCACCAAACCACATCTTGCTGCTAGGGTGAGCTAATGAATATATCAGCACAGGAAATATTACAATCAAGCCCATTACCAACATTACTGATATAACCAGCCTGCGACACGGCCTGATGCCACTAGGCCAGTTGAACGACGCCAATAAAAGCCCGATAGTCCCCAGCCATGCGAGTGTGCTTAGCAATATGCCAAACAGGTCACCAAACATCGTAAAAAACAGACTGAGTAGAGCCAACCCAACAGCTGGCAGAACACCTCCAACCAAATATATAGCTGACCAAAGAATGCGTACCACCATGTACATCTACTCCATTAAAGTAACTCGCCGAGTTAAATAATCTGACCTCATCGCACGCCCCGGCCTGCGGCAATGTCAAGAATCGCCTGTTCGATGAGGTGGCGATCAGAGCGCCGCAGCAGCTCATCAAATTGCGTCGCGGCCTTAAGTACGAAGGGCATGCGTTGATGGATGTCGGCCAGATTGGCAAAGTAATCGCTGCTGAAACCAACTGTACGTCCATCGTCACTGGGACGGCACTGGCTGGCCAGGGTCAGTTCGACGGCTGCAGCGGCACCGGACGGTAAGTTCGTAACATAAGAGAACTGATTGCCAAGTAGCAAAGCCACCAGATTCAGGTCACT
The DNA here is from genome assembly GCF_019947515.1 of Pseudomonas sp. A-B-19. NCBI lineage: Bacteria > Pseudomonadati > Pseudomonadota > Gammaproteobacteria > Pseudomonadales > Pseudomonadaceae > Pseudomonas > Pseudomonas sp. A-B-19. Next base: position 31,088 of record NZ_JAGYGN010000011.1, on the reverse strand, counting down.
GTACATTGCTGGCTGCAGGATGTTCTTCTGTTCATGTTCGGCAAGAAAAACAACACTCTCGGTGATGTTGCCTGCATCAATGGCTTCGAAGGCTTGCAGGATTTCCTTGTGGTTATAACCAAATGTCACCTTCTTCTGCTCGATCGGCCACAGGACTGGATACTGATCATGTTCATAAATATCTTGACGAGCGCCCAAGCAAGTCCTGAGCGCCGACTACCCACGCTCTTTGTAAAAAGCGTGTAGCGGAAACACATCCAAAAACAGCGTGGTATTACCAAGCGCCAGCATGTCGTGCACGTAATGGAGCTGCTTCTGCACATACGACAACGACTCACCCTCGTTCCGCTTACCGCCAGGCAGCGGGTTGTTGCGGCGGGCTTGTTCGTATTCTTGTCGCGCTTTCTCACTTCGTTGAGCGCTCTGCTGCCGTTCATGCTCGCTTCGCTTGTCGAACAACCCGGAAAATCCTCTCCTGATCGCATCCTTCCAGCGTAATTGCGCGTCATGTTCGGTCTGGATCTTGTCGATCGAATCAGCCGCATGCAGCAATCCACAACCCACCTGCTTGGAGGCGAACGCCGCGAGGCCCGCCCATTGGAAACGCTGATCCTCCAGCCACAATCGGGCGTACGCCGCATTGATCGCGCGATTACGCGCCTTTGGGTCGGCGATCAGGATGCCGCTTGGCGCCACGATGGCTTCGGCTCTTTGCTGATAGCTTCGCCAAAGGTTCTGGCAGAGCTCTCCAGACTGCTCGTTGTAGCTCGTTACAGGACGGCCCGTCGGCGGGGTGAAGCTGGAGGGGCGCGGTTCGGCTGTCGGTTGTCGTGCTTCGGCCGGCTTGGCGGGTTGGGTGGCAGCTCGGGCAGGTGGCGCAACATTGCCGGTTTCTATCCGCTGGCTCCTGAAAGTCTGGCTGGCAATCAGCTTGGGCGGTGGATCGCACTTGCACTTGCACAGGTCGCCGTCCAGGGCTGGCTTGCGTCCATCCCACTCCTCCGACAGGCGTGGGCCGATGCAGATAATGGTCCCGGTGCTGTCGCATTCAGGGCATTTGACCTCATCGCCTTCGCGGACCATGGCCTGGCCATTGATACTGCCGCGATGCCAGCCGCTGACGACGGTTCCCTTGACGGTGGTTTTGGCCCCGACGGTGATGTAGTAACGCTTCATGCGAAATGTGTCCTTTTCAGATCGAAAGGACGCACGCTAGAAGAGGCGAAGCGAAGGAAAAATCAGACGCTTCCTTGATTGATGTAGGTCAATTCTGAAATGAGACTGGATATGGACGTCGGTGTGCTGGCGTTAACCGTCGAACATGAAAATGCCCCGCCAAGTACGGGGCATTTTTTGCGAGCGTTAATCCTGTGGGTCGAGGTTATCCAGTGCCTGATTCACCGCCAGCTCGCCCAACATGATGACCTGCGCAATCCCCAGCATTGTGCTGCGTTGCGAGCCTTCCAGCAGTGCGGCGAAATCGCTGGCCATGACATTGGCCGAGGCGAGGGATTCGCAGGCGTGAGCCAACAGGGTTTCGGTGTCGAGGCCCGGTGCGATGACGAATGTTCGGCTGGGTTTGCGCGGGGTGGTGTTGATGTGGGCGCAGAGGTTGTCGGTATTTGGGGGATCGGGGGTAATTTTCAGCATTGATGGAACTCCGGGTGAGAAAAAAGGAGCCATCACCCTCGCTACCAAACGATGGGTGGCGGCCATACGCAGGTTGGTAGACCGGTCACCAGGAACCCGGCGCGTCCGAAGATGCCCTGCGCATGGCCACCATATGAGCAGAGACAGAAACGACCCCTGCAAAGGGTGGCGCAATGCGCCGAGGTGAACACGGGCTACCAAACCCGATCACTGATATTCAGTGACGCGAAAACGATAGAAGCCGCCCCCCAGGCGCACAAGCCGGCGGATTCTGGCGTAGTCGTAGTCCCTTACGCAAGAATGCGTAGGTTGCGACTGTAAGGAGATGTCGTTCAAGCGGAGGCTTTCATTGCACCGATTGGCCCCATCGCGGGCAAGCCCGCTCCCACAGGGGTCCCGAGCGCTCACACAATTTGTGCTTCACCCGAGATCTTTGTAGGAGCGAGCTTGCTCGCGATGGATGCAAGGACGACGCGCTGCACCAGAAAGCACGCGTCATCGTTCAAACGACCATCGCGAGCAAGCTCGCTCCTACAATAGTTGCACCCGGTCTTACTGGATTTCTTCAGGCTTGACGATCACCCAGTTCTTGTCGGCAGTTACGGTCAAGCCTTCCTTGGTCTGGGCCGCGGCGTTCTTGGCCATCATGCCGTTGATCTGGGTCATGTACTTGTCCTTGCGGTTGACCCACAGGTGGATGCCGCCCTTGGCCACGTCAACACTGTGGAACAGCATGTAACCATCGCTGCTCGGGGTGTCGCCGCCCACCAGCACCGGTTTTTTCCACTCGTCGATGTAGGTCAGGATTGCCGCCTGCTTGCCGGCCATCCAGGTCGCCGGGGTCCACAGGTACGGGGTCAGTTCCAGGCCGAGGTTGGCCTTCTCGTCATATTTGCCGGCGGTGACCTGCTTGCGCGCGGTGGTGAGCTCGCCAGTCTTCGGGTCCTTGAGCAGCAGCGACACGCCGATCACGTTCTGCGGTTTGACGTTGTAGCCGTACTTCGGATCGGCCGCGACCATGCGCACCAGTTCTTCGGAGGCAGCGGTCATTACGTAGACCTCGATGCCGTTCTCCATCAGTTTGTTGTACAGCTCTTGCTGGCCGGTGAAGATTTTCGGCGGGTTGACGTCGAGTTTCTTGACCACATCGCCTTCGTAATAAGTGGCCGGCACCGGTTTGCCGGACGCCATCATCTCGTCGACATAGCCCTTGAGTTCCTTGAGCGTGAAGCCGGAGAACACTTGGGCGACCCATGGATAGCAAACCATGTCGTCGACTTCGCAGAGGCGGTAGTAGTAGCTGAACAGGCTTTCCTTATGGTCGGCGGTGTCCTTGAACGGCATCAGCTTCAGGGAAGGGTCGAGTTTGTCGCGGGTGATCAGGCCCTTGTTCTCCATGAACGGCAGCAACGACTCTTCCAGGTCGTAGCGGTAACTGGTGTTGTCCATGTCGAACACCGCGTAGTTACCCTTGTTGGCGTTGGCGGCGATCATCGCGTCCAGCGCCTTGGCCTGATCGGCCGGCCAGTGTTTCAGATCCGTTGCGAGGACTTGGCCGGCGAGGCCGAGACAAAGTGCTGCGGCAAGAAACTTCGGTGCGAACTTCATATGCAAATCTCCCTGATCAAAGGAGATCGACGCTAACAAATAAGTGTGACAGTCCTCGCCTGTCAGCGACCGCCTGCGTCCCTTTCGCGCCAGTTGCATTTCTGAAAGCGACATCCGCTTATTCCAAAAGCGACGAATACCATGCGTTTTTGATATTAATTCATTAGTTTTCAAGCTGTTAGGCTTGCCAGTTCGCAGCTGCCCCGGAAGGCAGTTGGCAAAAGTCTAATGGGAGTTCCAATGAATCTGCCGCTGATCCTCAATCTGCTGGTGTTCCTCGCCCTGCTCTTCGGCCTGGCGCAAACCCGCCACACGACATGGAGCCTGGCGAAAAAAGTCCTGCTCGCACTGGTGCTGGGCGTGACGTTCGGCGTGGCCCTGCACACCGTTTACGGTGCCGGCAACCCGGTGCTGAAAGCCTCGATCGGCTGGTTCGATCTGGTGGGCAACGGTTATGTGCAGTTACTGCAAATGATCGTGATCCCGCTGGTATTCGCCTCGATCCTCAGCGCCGTGGCCCGTCTGCACAACGCCTCGTCGCTGGGCAAGATCAGCTTCCTGACCATCGGCACGCTGCTGTTCACCACGGCCATTGCAGCGCTGATCGGCATCGGCCTGACCAACCTGTTCGGCCTGACCGCCGAAGGCCTGGTGGCCGGCACCCAGGAAATGGCGCGCCTGCAAACCATCCAGACCGATTACGCCGGCAAGGTCGCTGACCTTAACGTGCCGCAGTTGCTGCTGTCGTTCATCCCGCAGAACCCGTTTGCCGATCTGGCGCGGGCCAAGCCGACGTCGATCATCAGCGTGGTGATCTTCGCCGCGTTCCTGGGTGTCGCGGCCCTGCAATTGCTCAAGGATGATGCCGAGAAAGGTCAGAAAGTGCTCAACGCCATCGACACCCTGCAAGCCTGGGTGATGCGTCTGGTGCGCCTGGTGATGAAGCTGACCCCGTACGGTGTGCTGGCGCTGATGACTAAAGTGGTCGCCGGTTCCAACCTGCAAGACATCATCAAGCTCGGCAGTTTCGTGGTGGTGTCCTATATCGGCCTGGGCCTGATGTTCGTGGTGCATGGCGTGCTGGTGTCGGTTGCCGGGATCAATCCGCTGCGTTTCTTCCGCAAGATCTGGCCGGTGCTGACGTTTGCCTTCACCAGCCGATCCAGCGCTGCGACGATTCCGCTGAGCATCGAGGCCCAGACCAGCCGCCTGGGCATCCCGCAATCCATCGCCAGCTTCGCCGCTTCGTTTGGCGCAACCATTGGCCAGAACGGTTGTGCCGGCCTGTACCCGGCGATGTTGGCGGTAATGGTGGCGCCGACCGTGGGCATCAATCCACTGGACCCGCTGTGGATCGCGACGCTGGTGGCAATTGTCACGCTGAGCTCGGCCGGTGTGGCCGGGGTTGGCGGCGGTGCGACGTTTGCGGCGTTGATCGTGCTGCCGGCTATGGGCTTGCCGGTGTCACTGGTAGCGTTGCTGATTTCGGTCGAGCCGCTGATTGATATGGGGCGTACGGCGTTGAATGTCAGTGGTTCGATGACGGCGGGGGCGATTACCAGTCAGGTGATGCAGCAGACCGACAAGGCGTTGCTGGATGCGGATGAGCATTTGGCGTTGGCGCACGTTTGATCGGCACCTGAGAGACCGCTATCGCGAGCAAGCTCGCTCCCACAGGGATCTGTGGTGTTCACACAATTTGTGATTCACTTCAAAACACTGTGGGAGCGAGCTTGCTCGCGATGCTTTTAGGCTCGATCGAAAATCTCGAAACGGTACGCAGGTTTGTCACCGTCAGCATCATTTTGCTTGAAAGAAGCCTGCTCCCAGTCGAATGGACTGAACTCCGGGAACCAGGCATCACCCTCTGGCCTTAGATTCACTCGAGTCAAATACAAACGATCTGCATGTGGTAGCGCTTGCGCATACAACTGCGCGCCACCAATCAACATCAACTCATCTGCGCCGCGTTCTAACGCCCACTCCTCCGCCCGAGCCACGGCTGTTTCAAGTGTGGGAAAAACCTCTGCCCCCTCGAGGTGCAGATCCGCCTGCCGACTTACAACAATGTTCAAACGTCCTGGTAGCGGACGCCCCAAAGAATCCCAAGTCTTGCGCCCCATTATGATTGGTTTGCCAAGCGTTTTTTCTTTGAAATACTTGAAATCACCCGGCAAGTGCCAAGGCATGCTGTTGTTGACGCCAATTACTCGGTTTTCACCAAGTGCGGCGATCAGGCATAGAGGAAGAGTATTGTTCATTCGAGTGAGGATACCAGAGGTTCGGCATCCCGCAACTTACCCCGACCAGCGCCACAGCAGTTATGCTCACAGCTCAATTAAGCGACGGGATGCCGCGTGACTGAACTGAATACCCTCTGGCTGACAGAAACCATCCGCCTGCGCGAAGAGTATGCCGGCCCCCTGGAAGACCTTGAAGCCAACCGACTGGCCCGCAGCGCCGGCGGCGATTTACCGTCGCGCATTCAACGCCGGGCCCTGTGGCTGGCTGAACGCGATGGCTTGGCTACGGCCCTCAAACACTGGCTGCAAGGCGCGCGACTGGCGCTGATCGTTATGGCGGTGCTGGCCGTGATCAGCGGCGCCGGCCTGGCGTTTGCTGCGTTAAATGACGGGCAGCCCCCGGTAAATGTGTTCTGGGCTTTGGGCAGTCTGCTCGGGCTGAACCTGATTCTGCTGTTGAGCTGGGTCCTGGGCCTGATGTTTGCCGGCGAACACGGCGCCAGTCTCGGGCGCTTGTGGTTGTGGCTTAGCGAAAAACTTGCCCGGGACGCCAAAGCCGCACAACTGGCCCCCGCCCTGCTCCTGTTATTGCAACGGCAGAAGCTCAATCGCTGGGCCATCGGCGTGCTGGTCAACAGTCTGTGGCTACTGGCGATGCTCAGCGCCCTGGTGCTCCTTCTGATGTTGATGGCGACCCGGCGCTACGGCTTCGTCTGGGAAACCACGATCCTCAGTGCCGACACTTTTATCGCCGTCACTCAGGCGCTTGGCGTGCTGCCGGCCCTGCTTGGCTTCAGCGTGCCGACTGAGGAAATGATCCGCGCCAGTGGCGATGCCGCCCTGAACATCGAAAGTGCCCGTCAGGCCTGGGCCGCGTGGCTGGTCGGCGTCTTGCTGGTCTACGGCGTTGTGCCACGCCTGCTGCTGGCACTGTTTTGTCTGTGGCGCTGGAAGACCGGTCAAATGGCGCTGCGCCTGGACTTGAACCTGCCCGGCTACGCACAATTGCGCGAACGCTTGATGCCCACCAGCGAGCGCCTCGGCGTCAGCGATATGGCACCGGCGCAGCTGCATCGCGTGGAAAGCGGCGCGACTGAACAGCCAAGCGACGGCGCGTTACTGGTCGCCATCGAGCTGGACGACCAACGCCCGTGGCCGCCGCAATTGCCGAAAAACGTGAGCGACGCCGGCATCCTCGACAGCCGCGAATCGCGACACAAACTGCTCGAACAATTGAGCCGTTTCCCCCTGGCGCGCCTGGCCATCGCCTGCGACCCAAGGCGTTCGCCGGACCGTGGCAGCCTGGCGCTGATTGCCGAACTGGCCCGCAACGCCAGCGCCACCCGCGTGTGGTTGTTGCAGGCGCCCCCCGGTGAAGCGCTGGACGCCGAACGCCTGGGCGACTGGCACGTGGCGCTGCAACAGCTTGAGCTGCCATTTGCCGATTGTGCACCGATGAACTGGCTGGAGACAGGTCATGACTGACGCCTGGAAACAGCCTCTGAAACTCGCCGTGGTCGGCCACACCAATGTCGGCAAAACCTCGTTGCTGCGTACCCTGACCCGCGACGTCGGCTTCGGTGAAGTGTCCCATCGCCCCAGCACCACGCGGCATGTCGAGGGCGCACGGTTGTCGGTGGACGGCGAGCCGTTGCTCGATCTCTATGACACCCCCGGACTGGAAGACGCCATCGCCCTGCTCGATTACCTCGAACGCCTGGAGCGACCTGGCGAACGCCTCGACGGTCCGGCGCGGCTGGCGCGTTTCCTGGATGGCAGCGAAGCCCGGCAACGCTTCGAACAGGAGGCCAAGGTGCTGCGCCAGTTGCTGGCGTCGGACGCCGGACTCTATGTGATCGACGCCCGGGAGCCGGTGCTGGCCAAGTACCGCGACGAGCTGGAAGTACTGGCCAGCTGTGGCAAACCGCTGCTGCCGGTGCTGAATTTTGTCAGCAGCGCCAACCACCGCGAACCGGCCTGGCGTGAAGCGCTGGCGCGGCTGGGCTTACATGCCCTGGTGCGCTTCGACAGTGTTGCACCGCCGGAGGATGGCGAACGCCGGCTCTATGAAAGTCTCGCCTTGCTGCTGGAAAACGCCCGACCGCAGCTGGAACGCCTGATTGCTGATCAGCAGGCTCAACGCCTGGCCCGCCAGCAAAGTGCGGCGCGGTTGATTGCCGAATTATTGATCGATTGCGCGGCCTGCCGACGTAGCGTGGTCAACGATGCCGGGCAAGAACAGCAAGCCATCAGCGAACTGCGCAAAGCCGTGCGTCAACGAGAGCAGCGTTGCGTCGAGGCGTTGCTCAAGCTTTATGCTTTCCGCGTCCAGGACGCTGCGGCGAGTGATTTGCCGCTGCTCGACGGTCGCTGGGGTGATGACCTGTTCAATCCGGAAACCCTCAAGCAACTGGGCGTGCGCGTCGGTGGAGGTATCGCTGCCGGCGCGGCTGCCGGGGCAGGGGTCGATCTGCTGGTGGGTGGCATCACCTTAGGCGCGGCGGCATTGGCCGGAGCGATTGCTGGCGGCGCCCTGCAAACCGCCCGCAGTTATGGCAGTCGCTTGCTCGGCAAGCTCAAGGGCCAGCGCGAACTGACGGTGGACGACAACGTGCTGCGGCTTTTGGCGCTGCGTCAGCGGCAATTGCTGCAAGCGCTCAACGCCCGTGGGCATGCGGCGATGGACAGCATCCAGGTGGCCACGCCACAGGATAAAACCTGGCGCGAAGGCAAACTGCCCGAGGCTTTGAACAAGGCGCGGGCGCATCCGCAGTGGTCGTCGCTCAATCCTCATCCCAAATTGAATCAGGCGGAGCGGCAGGAACAGGTTGAGGTTCTGGCACAACAGCTGTAGAGGCAGGAGTACTTGTGTTGCCTGGGCTGACGCCATCGCGAGCAAGCTCGCTCCCACAAGGTTTTGTGCTGGGACATCAATCCGTATCCAGACACAGATCCAATGTGGGAGCGAGCTTGCTCGCGATGGCCGCGCCTCGGTTCAAAGGCTTTATGCAGCCAACAGCCGCACCGCTTTGCCCTTCAACACCGCCAGATCAATCACCGGCACATGCATCTCTTTGGCCAGTTCATCCCACTGGCGCATGCGCAAACTCACGGCACACAGCGGGTCCTGCTCGAACGCCTCAGCCTCTACAGTCGTCATCACCCCGCCCTGATATTCCAGGGTCCGGCGACTGGCTTCGCTCAGGCGCTCGTAGTAGCCAGGCTCCTTTAGCGTCAGATAACGCTTGGCCTGTACGTGGTATTCGACCAGCCGCGCCATGCGTTCGCTGAAGCCGGCGCGGCGCAGATAATCCGCGCCCAGGCGTTCATGGCTGACCACACCGAAGCCGCCCATGTTCTCCGCGCTTTCAGTGCAGATATGCCCGATGTCGTGGAAGAACGCCGCCAGTACCACTTCATCGTCGAAGCCTTCGGCCATGGCCAATTGCGCCGCCTGGGACATGTGCTCGATCTGCGACACCGGCTCACCGATGTAGTCGCTGTCGCCAAAGCGCTCGTACAAACCGAACACCTCGGCAATCACTTGCTTATTGCCCTCCATCAGATTTCCTCCAGTACTGAGGCGACGTTTCGCTCGGCCATCGCCGGCCCGACGCTCATGCCGACACCGGTGTGCATCAACGCCACGCCCAGGCCTTTCGCCGGGCGCAGGAACGAGAACGGTCCCGGCCCCCGGGAACCATAGACACCTTGCCAGCGTTCGACCACTTGCACCTTGCAGCCCAGGGTCTGCTCGGCCAGTTCGATCATCCAGTCATCGACCTGCTCGGCATTGAAGGGCGACGGATCGCTGCCGTAATGGTGCGAATCGCCAATGATCAGCTCGCCATAAGGCGTCGGGCTGATCAGCAAGTGGATGCCGTTTTCATGCAGGTGCGGCGCGTACTGCAGGATTTCTGCCTGTACCGCCGCGGCCTCCGGCAAATCGGCGAAGGCGCCGTAGTGCACGCAACTCAAACCGGTGAGCAAAGCATGTTGCAGATTCAAGTTGATTTGCGGTCGGGCGCGGAGCATTTGCAGGCGGCAAATTTGCGGGTCGAGTTCGCTGATCTGTTCGGCCAGCAACGTCTGATAATCATGGCCGGAGCAGACGATGATCTGCTCGGCACTGAAGCTGCCGGCGGTGCTGTGCAAGCGGCCCGGTTCAATATCGCGCACCAGGGTGGAGAAGTGAAACTCGACACCCAGGTCGCGGCGCAGGAAGTCGATCAGCGCCGGAATCGCTTCGCGGGAATACAGTTGCTGGTCATCCATGCCGTGCAAGGCCGCGCGATGATGGCGGAACTGGCCGCCGTACAAATCGTGCAATGCAGCACCACGCAGCAGGTCGACACGGTAACCGTGCTCCACCGCGCGGCCGTCGCAGAAGGCTTCCAGCAGTTGCTCTTCTGCTTCGGTGCGGGCGAACAAATACGAGCCATTGCGCTTGAGTTGCAGGCCGGCGAGCTGTGCCCAGTCGCCCCAGATTCCGCGACTGGCGCGGGCCAGTTCCAGCATCGGCCCCGGCGGTTGGCCGGTGACAAGAGCCTGGCCGAAGTTACGCACCGAAGCGCCGACAGGCGTTTCGCTGCGCTCGAAAACCGTGACTTTCAGACCGCGCTTGGCGGCGGCATACGCGTGGGACAAACCCAGGATGCCGGCGCCGACGATCAGCATGTCGTTGTGTTGCGTCATGGAGTCTTGTCCTGATTTTGAAGCCGCCATCGCGAGCAAGCTCGCTCCCACAGTGATTTGTGGTGGACACAAATTTTGTGACCGCCACAGGACCTGTAGGAGCTGGCTTGCCAGCGAAGAGGCCCTGTCAGCCGATAAAGATCTTACTTGGCCGCCACTTTCTCGGACTTGCCGTCATAGCGCTTGCGCCACTCGGTCAGGATCTCGTCGCGGTTCTTCGAAGCCCAGGCGAAGTCGTTCTTGATCAGGCGCTGTTCGTAGTCGGCTGGCAGTTCGGTCTGTGGCTTGGCGATGCCAGGCTGGGCGAGTACGGCAAAGTTTTCTTTATAGAGCTCCATTGCCTCGGGGCTCGCGGAGAAATCAGCCAGTTTCTTCGCCGCTTCTTCGTGGTCAGTGCCCTTGATCACGGCAGTCGCTTCGATCTCCCAGCCCAGGCCTTCCTTCGGCAGGATGATGTCCAGCGGTGCACCCTGGCGTTTGAGTTGAACAGCTGGGTACTCGAAGGAAATACCGATCGGGAATTCGCCAGCAGCTGCCAGTTTGCAAGGCTTGGAACCGGAATGAACGTACTGGCCGATGTTCTGGTGCAGGCCGTCCATGTACGCCCAGCCCTGCTTCTCGCCGAAGGTTTGCAGCCAGGCGCTGACGTCGAGGAAACCGGTGCCGGACGATGCCGGGTTCGGCATGACGATCTTGCCCTTGTACTCAGGTTTGGTCAGGTCTTGCCAGCTCACGGGTTTGGTCAGGCCCTGCTTCTCGGCTTCGACGGTGTTGAAGCAAATAGTCGCAGCCCAGACGTCCATGCCGACCCAGGCTGGCGGGTTGGCAGCGTCGCGGTAGTTGGCGCCGATCTTGGCCAGGTCTTTCGGTGCATAGCTTTGCAGCATGCCTTGCTGATCGAGGATCGCCAGGCTGGAAGCGGCCAGACCCCACACAGCGTCCGCCTGTGGACGGGCTTTTTCGGCCAGCAGTTTGGCGGTGATGATGCCGGTGGAGTCACGCACCCATTTGATTTCGACGTCCGGGTTGGCCTTTTCGAACGCTTCTTTATAGGTTTTCAGTTGTTCGGCTTCCAGGGCGGTGTACACCGTCAACTCGGTTTTCGCCGCAAAGGCGTTCAGGCTGAAAGCGGTGAGGACAGCGGCGGCCAGGGCCATAGGCTTGAACATGATCTTTTCCTGTTTTGAGTTGAGGGGTTGTGCAGATTCAATAACCGGGCGCAGTCTGCCGCCAGGCCTGGGAGCGGCGCAGCAAACCGCGCGAGGCCCAGGCCAGCAGCAGGGACACGCCCGCCGAGGTAATCAGGATCAGGGTCGACATCGCTGCCGCACCACCGACGTTGCCGGCGTCGTCCATGTTCAGCACCGCCACTGCCGCGAGGATGCTGTCGGGGCTGTAGAGGAAGATCGCCGCCGACACGGTGGTCATGGCCGAGACGAACAGGTAGCGCACGATGTCCAGCAATGCCGGCAGGCAGATCGGCACGGTGACTCGCAGGTAGTGGCGGTACAGCGGCGCCTTGAGCGACAGCGCGGCGGCTTCGAACTCGGCATCGAGTTGACGCAGCGCGGTGGTGGCGGTCATTTGCGCGGTGGTCAAATAGTGCGCAATGGTGCAGACGATCAGCAGCGTCATGCTGCCGTAGAGCACGTGCAGCGGGTTGCCGGTCAGGTTGAAAAAGAAGACGTAACCCAACCCCAACACCAGGCCTGGCACCGCCATCGGTACGAAACTGAGCATGCGCAAGCTCAGGTTCAGGGCGCGCTGGCCCCTGGTTTTTTCCATCAGGTAGGCACCGGTGAAAATCAGCAGGCTGCCGATCAACGCGGTGCCCAAAGCCATCTTCAGGCTGTTGCCATAGGCAAGCCAGCCACCGCCAGCGGTTTCATTGAACTGGTAATGGTTAAGCGACAGCGACAGGTTGTACGGCCAGAACGTCACCAGGGACGAGAACACCGCCATGCCGAACACCAGCAGCAACGCGGCGCAGATCAGCAGGACGATGGCCAGGTAGCAGCTGTCGCGCAGCTTCGACGGCGCGGGCTTGAACACTTGGGCGCGACCGCTCATGGAGTCGCCGTGGCGCCGACGCAACCAGGCATCGACGCCGAAACTGCACAGCGCCGGCAGCAGCAGAACCATGCCGATCAACGCCCCGCGACCGAACTGTTGCTGGCCGACCACGGCTTTATAGGCCTCCAGCGCCAGCACTTGATAGTCGCCACCGACCACCACTGGTACACCGAAATCAGTGATGGTCAGGGTGAACACCAGGCAGAACGCAGCGAACACGGCCTGACGGGTCGCCGGCCAGGTGATGCTGCGGAACGCTTTGGCGGGACTCGCGCCCATGCTGGAGGCGGCATCGAACAGCCGCGCATCGGCCAGGGACAAGGCCGACAGCAGAATCATCAAGGCGTGGGGAAAGGTGTAGATGACTTCGCCGAGCACAATGCCCCAGAAACCGTAGATGTTGTCCGAGAGCAGGCCACGCAGCATGCCCTGGTTGCCGAACAGGTAAACCAGCGCGATGCCAGGCAGCATCGACGGCGCCATCAATGGTAAAAGCGAAATGCCACGCCAGATGCCTTTGGCCGGAATCAAAGTGCGTTGCAGGGCGTAGGCAAACAGGTAGGCCAGCGGTACGACGATGGCCGCGACGCTGAGGGAAACTTTCAGGCTATTGCCCAGGAGCCAGTGGAAGTTCTCGCTGGTCATCAGCTCTTTCGCAGCGACCCAGCCACCACCCTGCCCGGCCTCGGCGCTGAAACCACGCCAGAAGATCGCCAGCAACGGCATCAATACGGCAACGCCCAACAACACCAACATGAGGACTTTGCCGCCGACCACGAACAACCGGTCGCCGATCTCGGTGCAGGAGGTCTGCCGAACCTGCTTGTGCGGCAGCGGCAGCGCGATGTTCGCGCCCATCAGGCAAACACCTGCAGGCTGCGCGGCGGCAAGGCGACCATGATCTGCTGGGCGCCAAGGCGCGGCATGGCTTCCGGCGCCAGTTCCGCCAACAGTGCGTGGCCCGGCAATTGATCGAGTTCGAAGCTCATGCGGCAGCGGTTGCCGAGGAAGGTGATTTCGCGAACCTTGGCCGGGAACAGGTTTTCCTCGTGCACCAGCGGGTTGATGTTGATCGCTTCCGGACGGCAGAACAAACGGCCCGACGCGGTCTTGGCACTACCTTCGGCCAGACGCATGTTCAGCCCACCGACCTGGGCGTGGCTGTCGCTGCTGCGCTGGAACGGCAACCAGTTACCCTGGCCGACGAATTCCGCCACAAACGGCGTGGCCGGACGGTTGTAGATTTCCTGCGGCGTAGCGTACTGCTCGACCTTGCCGTTGTTCATCACGGCGATACGGTCGGCCATCAGCATGGCCTCGTCCTGATTGTGAGTGACCATCAGGGTGGTGATGCCGAGGTTGCGTTGCAGTTGGCGCAATTCGGTGCACAGATGCTCGCGCACCCGGGCATCGAGGGCCGACATCGGTTCGTCCAGCAGCAACAGCGAAGGTGCAGGCGCCAGGGCGCGGGCCAGTGCCACACGTTGCTGCTGACCGCCCGACAGCTGGCCCGGGTATTTTTTCTCGCTGCCAGTCAGGCCGACCAGTTCCAGCATCTGACCAACACGACGGCGCACTTCGTCGCGACCGCTGCCGGCGAGGCCATAGGCAATGTTCGCTTCGACGGTGAGGTTGGGGAACAAGGCGTAGGACTGGAACAGAATGCCGTAGTCCCGCGCCTGGGGTGCCAGGTGGGAAACGTCGCGATCGCCCAGGTACAACTCGCCGCTGTCCTGTTTTTCCAGACCGGCGATGCAGCGCAGCAAGGTGGTCTTGCCACAGCCCGACGGGCCGAGCAGACACACCAGCTCACCAGCCGCCACGTCGAGCGACACGTTGTCCAACGCAGTGAAGGCGCCAAAACGCTTCCGTACACCGCGCACCTTCATCGGCGCGCCGGGGTTGGTCAGGGCAGTTGCGATCGGGTTATTCATGGACGGACCTCATCTGGCAGATGGGGCCATCCTAGGGTTGTAATGAGTCCGTCATGTGGCAGTAAGGCAAAAACCGCCGATAGTGGTATTCAAGGATTTGGGTTCAAGTTCTGTGTTGCCTGACCTGGCCTCATCGCGAGCAAGCTCGCTCCCACAGGGATTTTGGGTGTTCACACAATGTGTGTTTCACCTCAAACCCACTGTGGGAGCGAGCTTGCTCGCGATGAGGCCGGGACAGGCACCACAGAATTCAGGCCGGGGCCATTTCCTGCGCCAACCCCAGAAACGCCGCCGGTAGCCGCGCGCCTTTACGTTCCTTGAGGCAGTACAGGTATTCGGGAATCTGCGGCGCATTCTCGATGGTCAGCACCCGCAGCTGCGGATCATGGGGCACTTCCTGGCGGGCAATGATGCTGATACCGATATTGCGCAGCACCGCTTCGCGGATCGATTCGCGGCTGCCGATTTCCAGCAGCGGACCGAAACACACGCCGGCGCTGGCCAGCAATTCTTCGGTCAGGCGACGGGTAGTCGAACCCGGTTCGCGCATCAGCAGGGTATGCCCGGCCAATGCACTGAGCGGAACGTGGTCGTGAACCGCCAGCGGATGATTGCGATGCACCGCCAGCACCAGCGGATCGCTGCCGAGCACCCGACGAATCAGCCGCGCGTCATCGAGCAACTGTGACGACGCAGCGACATCGACCCGATAATCCTCCAGCGCTTCAAGCACCTGTTGGGAATTGCCGATTTCCACCGACACCTCCACCTGCGGCAAACGCTCGCGAAAGGTCTTCACCAGGTCGAGGATGTAATACGGCGCCGTGGCGGCTATGCGCAATGCGCCCTGGACCTGGCCACAGTTACGCAGGAAAAACTCGATGTCGGCTTCCTGCTGCATCAGCACCTTGACCATCGGTAGCAGCCGCGCGCCCTCTGCGCTGACACTGAGACGCCGGCCGCCACGGTAGAACAACTCGACCGAATACTGACTTTCGAGGTTGCGGATCTGCGTCGTCACCGTCGGCTGGCTCAGGCCGAGCTTTTTGGCCGCCTGGGTAATGCTGCCCAGACGGGCCACCATGTAAAACGCCTTCAGCTCCGCACTCAGCACAACCTTCCCTCATCCTTTACTTGCGCAGCAGGCGCAAACCGTTGAACACCACCAGCAGACTCACGCCCATGTCGGCGAACACCGCCATCCACATGGTAGCGAGCCCGGCGAAGGTTACCCCAAGAAAGATCGCCTTGATGACCAAAGCCAGGGCGATGTTCTGTTTGAGGATGCTCGATGTCTGCCGCGACAGGCGAATGAATGCGGGGATTTTGCGTAGATCGTCGTCCATCAGGGCGACATCGGCGGTTTCGATGGCAGTATCGGTGCCTGCGGCGGCCATGGCGAATCCGATCTCGGAACGCGCAAGTGCAGGCGCGTCGTTGATGCCATCGCCGACCATGCCGACCCTATGCCCTTGGGCATAAAGGGCATCGATGGCCTGCAATTTGTCGCCCGGCAACAGGTCGCCCCTGGCCTCGTCGATGCCGACTTGCGCGGCAATGGCTTGCGCGGTGTGGACGTTATCACCGGTGAGCATCAGGGTTTTGATGCCCATGTCATGCAGTTGCCGGATGGCTTCGCGGCTGGACGCTTTTACCGTATCGGCGACGGCGAACAGCGCCAATGGCCCGGACTGATCAAGCAGCAGTACCACCGACTTGCCCTGTTTTTCCAGGGCGAACAGTTTCTCTTCCAGCGCTGGCGAGCACAGACCCAGATCCTCCACCAGTCGATGGTTGCCCAAATGGTAGAGCTGGCCGTTGATCTCGCCGCGCACACCGCGCCCGCCCAGTGCTTCGAAGTTATCCACAACCAGCGTCGCGGTTTGGTTATCCACAGCCGCTTTGGCAATGGCCTGGGAAACCGGGTGATCCGAACGCCTGGCCAACGCGACGGCAATGGCAGGCGCCGAATCGTCGGCGGTCGGGTCCAGTGACAGGTAATCGGTCTGCACCGGTTTGCCGTGGGTGATGGTGCCGGTCTTGTCCAGGGCCAGATAGTCGAGCTTGTAACCGCCCTCCAGATAGACGCCACCCTTGACCAGGATGCCTTTGCGCGCCGCCGCCGCGAGGCCACTGACGATGGTCACCGGCGTGGAAATCACCAGCGCACAGGGGCAGGCCACCACCAGCAGCACCAGCGCCCGATAAATCCAGTCGAACCACAACGCACCCATGAACAATGGCGGGATCACTGCCACTGCCAGGGCCAGGGCGAACACCGCCGGGGTGTAGATTTTCGAGAAGCTGTCGACGAAACGCTGGGTCGGCGCCCGTGCGCCCTGGGCTTGTTCGACCGCATGGATGATGCGTGCCAGGGTCGAGTTGTCGGCCGCAGCGGTTACTTCATATTCCAGGGATCCGGCCTGATTGATGGTGCCGGCGAAGACTTTATCACCGACGGTTTTCTCCACCGGCATGCTTTCACCGGTGATCGGCGCCTGATCGATGGTTGAGCGACCGGACAGCACTTCGCCATCCAGGCCGATGCGCTCGCCGGGACGAACCCGTACACGTGCACCGAGCCCGATGCTTTTGACATCCTGCTCAAGCCAGCTGCCGTCGGCCTGCAACACCGTTGCAGTGTCCGGGGCCATCTGCATCAGGCCGCTTATGGCATTGCGTGCACGGTCGAGGGATTTGGCCTCGATCAACTCGGCCACGGTGAACAGGAACATCACCATTGCCGCTTCCGGCCACTGGCCGATCAGCACCGCGCCGGTCACGGCAATGCTCATCAGCGCATTGATGTTCAGGTTGCGGTTTTTAAGGGCGATCCAGCCTTTTTTGTAGGTACCGAGGCCACCGCTGAGGATCGAGATCAGTGCGATGATCGCCACCACCGAGTTCGGTGCGGAACCGGTGAAGTGGATAACTTCTGCCAGCAATGCACCAACACCGGACAGCGCCAAGGGCCACCATGGCTTTTTCCGGGGCACCGGTGTCGGGGTTTCAGCACCCTGGTCCATCGGCTCAGCCTGCATGCCCAAGGACCTGATGGCTTCGACGATGGGCTCTATATCGGGCAAATCGTGGGTCACGCCGAGCACCCGATTAATAAGATTGAACTCCAACTGCTGCACACCGGTCAGTTTGCTTAGCTTGTTCTGGATAAGCGTCTGTTCGGTTGGACAGTCCATCGCCTCGATGCGAAAACTGCTCAGCCGGGCCCCGGGCGTCGACGATTCGCTGAGTCTTATCAACGCGGGCGCCGTCGCCCCGGATGAACAGCAGGAGTCGCCGTGGTCATGTTTTTGCACGGGCTTGAGCTTGTGGTTGTGCCCGTGTTCAGGCCCGGGTTTGTGGGAATGCAGGGAATCGCTCATTGGTTGCTTCCATAAGAGTGCCTGTTGCCAAGTAAAGACCCTGTAGCCACTATAGGGTCAAGCACCCTTTCTGGAGTTTTGGAGATTGGCGTCATGAAAATTGGAGAATTGGCGAAACTCACGGACTGCGCCGTGGAAACGATCCGCTACTACGAGCGCGAGAGCCTTCTGCCCGAACCGGCTCGCAGTGATGGCAATTATCGCCTCTACACCCAGGCCCACGCCGAGCGCCTGACCTTCATCCGTAACTGTCGCACCCTCGACATGACGCTTGAGGAAATCCGCAGTCTGCTGGCCTTTCGCGACAGCCCGCAGGACCAGTGCGAAAGCGTCAACGCACTGATCGACGAGCACATCCATCACGTCAGGGCGCGGATCGACGGCTTGCTGGCCTTGCAGACACAACTGCTCGACCTGCGCCAACGCTGCGACGAGGGGCCGGGTATCGATCAATGCGGGATCTTGCAGCGGCTGGAAGTGAATGGCGGGGTTGTGACGACGGAGGTGGAGCATTCCCATGTCGGCCGTAGTCACGGCCACTAAGAACACCACCTACCCCCTGTAGGAGCGAGCTTGCTCGCGATGAACTCAAGGACGACGCATTTTTTCAGACAATACGCGTCATCGTTCACGTCCATCGCGAGCAAGCTCGCTCCTACAGGGGGGCGGCGTCAGGTTTCAGACCGCCATCGGCGCGGTCATCGGCGCGTGGTGCTCGTAGCCTTCCAGCGAGAAATCGCCCGGCTCCACCAACTCCAGCCACTCCGGCTGGTACTCACCCGTCTTGGCAAACTCCGGCACACGTTCGGAAATCACCAGTTTCGGCATCGGGAACGGCTCGCGCTTGAGCTGTTCGTTGAGCATGTCCAGGTGGTTTTCGTAGACGTGGGCATCACCAATGAAATAGGTGAACCAGCGCGGCGTGTAGCCCGTCAGGCGACCGATCAGGCTCAGCAGCGCAGCACCTTCAGTCAGGTTGAACGGCGTGCCCAGGCCCAGGTCGTTGGAGCGGATGTAGAGGGTCAGGGAAATCTCCCTGGTCTCGACATTCGGGTGGAACTGGTACAGCAGGTGGCACGGCGGCAGGGCCATTTCATCGAGCTGGGCGACGTTCCAGCCGTGAAAGAGGATGCGACGGCTGCCCGGGTCCTTGATGATGGTGTCGACGCACTGGCGGATCTGGTCGATCGCCTTGTACAGCACCACATAAGCCTGGCCATCCTCTTCGCCCTCGGCGATCTGACGATAACCCTGGCTCAGGGTCTGCTCGATGGCGGCCGGGTTGCTGAGCGGAATCTGCTTGTACGCCGGCCACTTGCGCCATTGCACGCCGTAGATTTCGCCAAGGTCGTCTTCGCCCTGGCGGAACGGGTTGGCCAGCCACTGGGCGTTTTCGTTGGCGTTCTGGTCCCAGACCTTGCAGCCCAGGGCACGGAATTCGGCTGCGTTGTTCACGCCACGCAGGAATCCGCACATTTCGCCGATGGCCGACTTGAACGCCATCTTGCGCGTGGTGATCGCCGGAAAGCCTTCCTGCAGGTCATAACGCAGCATCGCACCAGGGAAACTGATGGTGTTCACGCCAGTGCGGTTGGCCTGCTTGGTGCCGTTCTTGATGACGTGGGCGACCAGTTCGAGATATTGCTTCATGAATTACCTGTGTCCTTGAACCCGCAACCATCGCTGCGGGGTTCGAATTTTATACAGCTGCCGCTGGAGCCGACGGAGCGCGGCGATACGCCAGCCAGATCAAGAGCAGCCCACCGAGGATCATCGGCACGCACAGCACCTGCCCCATGGTCAGCCAGTTCCAGGCCAGGTAGCCCAGTTGCGCGTCCGGTACGCGGACGAACTCGACGATGAAACGGAAAATGCCATAGAACAGCGCGAACATCCCCGAGACCGCCATGGTCGGCCGTGGCTTGCGCGAGAACAGCCAGAGGATCAGGAACAGCGCCACACCTTCAAGGGCGAACTGATACAGCTGCGACGGGTGACGCGGCAACTGCGCCGGGTCGCTGAACGGCGGGAAGATCATTGCCCACGGCACGTCGGTCGGCTTGCCCCACAGTTCGGCGTTGATGAAGTTGCCGATACGCCCGGCACCCAGGCCAATCGGCACCATCGGCGCAACGAAATCCATCAGCTGGAAGAACGACTTGTTGTTCTTTTTACCGAACCACAACGCCGCCAGCATCACACCGATGAAACCGCCGTGGAATGACATGCCGCCCTTCCACACTTCGAAAATCAGCGTCGGGTTGGCCAGATAAGCGCTCAGATCGTAGAACAGCACGTAACCCAGTCGCCCGCCGACGATTACCCCCATCGACATCCAGAACACCATGTCGGAGAGTTTCTCCTTGGTCCAGGTCGGGTCGAAACGGTTCATGCGGCGGGACGCCAGCAGCCAGGCGCCGCCGATGCCGATCAGGTACATCAGACCGTACCAGTGGATTTTCAGCGGACCGATGGCCAGGGCCACCGGGTCGATCTGCGGGTAAGGCAGCATTGCGACTCCTCGTTAGAGTTCAAATCTTAAGAATTCCCGGGCGACGCTGCCACCTCAGGATTAAGCCAGGATTGCGCCGCCCGTCAGAGCAGATGCTTCAGACTAGAAAGTTCAGACCGACGCAGAACAGCAAAGCGGCAAACAGCCTTTTCAGCAACTTTGGCGACAACCTGTGGGCCAATCGCGCGCCCAAGCGGGCGAACACCATGCTGGTCAGGGCTATGCCCAGTAACGCCGGCAAATAAATGAAACCGAGACTATGGGCCGGGAGCAACGGATCGTGCCAGCCCAGAATCATGAAACTTAATGCACTGGCCAGGGCAATCGGCAGACCGCAGGCCGATGAAGTGGCCACCGCTTGCTGCATCGGCACGCTACGCCAGGTCAGGAATGGCACGGTCAGCGAACCGCCACCGATGCCGAAAATCGCCGAAGCCCAGCCAATCGCGCTGCCGGCCACGGTCAGACCGAATTTGCCCGGCACGGTTCGGCTGGCCTTGGGTTTGATCTCCAGCGCCAGTTGAGCGGCGATCACCAGGGCGAATACACCAATGATCTTCTGCAGGTTAGGGCCGGAAATCGCTTCCGCCGTCAGCGCGCCGAATCCGGCACCGACCAGAATGCCGACGGTCATCCACATGAAGATCGGCCAACGCACGGCGCCACGGCGGTGATGCTCGCGTACCGCGTTGACCGAGGTAAAGATGATCGTCGCCAGGGAGGTACCCACTGCCAGGTGCGTGAGGATCGATGGATCGAACCCTTGGGCTTTGAAGCTGAACACCAGCACCGGGACGATGATGATCCCGCCGCCCACGCCAAACAGCCCGGCGAGTACACCTGCACAGGCGCCGAGCGCCAGATAGAGCAGAAATTCCATGATCGTCTCGCCCGCATCCCCAAAACCGGAGCGGCATGGTAACGGATGCATGGCCTCGATCTCCACTGTGCAAGGCGATGGATCGATGAGCGATGTCTGCGTAGAGTGAGCAAAAAACACACAAGGACAACCTTATGTGCCTGATTGTTTTTGCCTGGCGCCCGGGTCATGCCCAGCCGCTGGTCGTGGCGGCCAATCGCGATGAGTTCTACGCCCGCCCCAGCCTGCCTCTGGCGCCATGGCCCGAAGCGCCGCACGTACATGCGGGACGCGACCTCGAGGCCGGTGGCACCTGGCTCGGTATTGGTGCCAACGGACGTTTTGCGGCGCTGACGAATATCCGGGATCCCGATCGACCGCCAGGGCGCAAGTCTCGAGGGGAACTGGTGGCGCGATTTCTAACCGGGGAAATGCCAATTGACGACTACTTAGCCGACGTTGTCGACCATTCGCAGGAATATGGCGGTTTTAACCTGTTGGTCGGCAACGCCAATGAACTCTGGCACTTCAATGCCCGGGAACCGGCAGCGGCGATGTTGGCCCCGGGAATCTACGGGTTATCCAATGCAGGGCTGGATACGCCGTGGCCGAAACTGCTCAAAGCCAAGGCGGCATTGAGTGAGGTGCTGGATGATCCGCAACCCCAGGCACTGTTGGCGTTATTGAGCGATGCGCAGACCGCTCCGCTTGCCGAATTGCCGGATACCGGCGTGGGGCTGGCCACCGAGACGTTGCTGTCGAGCGTATTCATTGCCAGTCAGAGTTATGGAACGCGGGCGAGTACGGCGTTGATTGTGCAGGCGGATGGGACGTTACATATGGTCGAAAGGAGTTTCGGGCCGCTTGGTGGGCATCTTGGAGAAGTGGAGATCAGGCTTTAGTTGTGTGTTGCCTGGACCGCCCCCTTCGCTGGCAAGCCAGCTCCTACGGAATCGAGTCGTTCGCGTATTTTGCGAACACCACGAAACCTGTAGGAGCTGGCTTGCCAGCGAAGAGGCCATCCGCCTTTCAGAGGGGCTTGATCGCCGCCGGATTGATCATCCGCGCCAGCCCAAGGTTCTTCAGCGCCAGTTGCAACGAGCTGTGAATCACTTGCGGGTTGTCGATGGTCATCAGCTCGGCCAACAACTCCCTGGCCTTGCTCAGATTGATCTGGCGCAGCATCCACTTCACTTTCGGCAAGTTGGTGGCGTTCATCGACAGGCTATCGAAACCCATCGCCATCAACAGCACGGCCGCCGCCGGATCACCGGCCATTTCGCCGCAGATGCTCACCGGCTTGCCTTCGGCATGGGCGTCGCGCACAACGGTTTGCAACGCTTGCAGCACTGCCGGGTGCAGGTAGTCGTAAAGATCGGCCACCCGAGGGTTGTTGCGGTCCACGGCCAGCAGGTACTGGGTCAGGTCGTTGGAACCGACCGAAAGGAAATCGACTTGTCGCGCCAGCTCCTTGGTCTGATAAACGGCGGCCGGAATCTCGATCATCACGCCAACCGGCGGCATTGGCACGTCGCAGCCTTCGTCGCGGACTTCGCCCCAGGCGCGGTGGATCAGGTGCAAGGCTTCTTCCAGTTCGTGAGTGCCGGAGATCATCGGCAGCAGGATGCGCAGGTTGTTCAGGCCTTCGCTGGCCTTGAGCATGGCGCGGGTCTGCACCAGGAAGATTTCCGGGTGGTCGAGGGTGACGCGAATGCCGCGCCAGCCGAGGAACGGGTTGTCTTCCTTGATCGGGAAGTATGACAGTGACTTGTCGCCACCAATGTCCAGGGTGCGCATGGTCACCGGTTGCGGATGGAACGCGGCGAGCTGTTCGCGGTAGATCGCCAGTTGTTCCTTTTCACTCGGGAAACGCTGGTTGATCATGAACGGCACTTCGGTGCGATACAGGCCCACGCCTTCGGCGCCGCGCTTCTGCGCCCTTGCCACATCCGCCAGCAGGCCGGTGTTGACCCACAGTGGCATGCGGTGGCCATCGACCGTCACACACGGCAGATCGCGCAGCGCATCCAGCCCCAGGGCCAGTTGTTTCTCTTCCTCGACCACCTCGGCGAACTGCTTGCGCAGCACTTCACTCGGGTTGGTGTAGACCTCGCCGTGGAAGCCATCGACGATCATCTGGATGCCGTCGACCTTGGAGTACGGCAGGTCGACCAGGCCCATAACGGTCGGAATGCCCATGGCGCGGGCCAGGATGGCGACGTGGGAGTTGCCGGAACCGAGCACCGACACCAGGCCGACCAGCTTGCCTTCCGGCACCTCGCCGAGCATCGCCGGCGTCAGTTCTTCGCTGACCAGAATGGTGTTGTCGGGATAGACCAGGGTTTGCTGACGCTCTTCCTGCAAGTAAGCCAGCAATCGCCGGCCGAGGTCCTTGACGTCCGAGGCCCGCTCGCGCAGGTAGGCGTCGTCCATCAATTCGAAACGGTTGACGTGATCGGTGACCACCTGGCGCAACGCGCCCTGGGCCCATTGGCCGGTCTTGATCACGGTGGTCACTTCGCTGCCCAGCGCGGCATCGTCGAGCATCATCAGGTAGACGTCGAACAAGGCCCGCTCTTCAGGGCGCAGCTGCGTGGCGAGTTTGGCGGACAAGGTGCGCATGTCGGCGCGCACGCCTTCGATGGCGGTCTTGAACAAACCGAGTTCGGCGTCGATGTCGGTGATGTTCTTGTCCGGCACCACGTCCAGATCGGCGGGCGGAAGCATGACCACCGCCGTACCGACTGCCGCACCCGGCGACCCCGGAACACCGATGAACTTGGCCTCCTGAATGCCTTTACCCTGACGGCCCAGGCCACGGATCGAACCGGTGGCCTCGGCGTGGGCGATAACACCGGCAAGCTGCGCGCTCATGGTCACGAGGAAGGCTTCTTCACCTTCATCGAACTGGCGACGTTCTTTTTGCTGGATGACCAACACGCCGACAACACGGCGGTGGTGAATGATCGGTGCCCCGAGGAATGAGGCGAAGCGCTCTTCACCGGTCTCGGCGAAGTAGCGGTAGCGCGGATGATCCGCAGCGTTTTCGAGGTTCAGGGGTTCTTCGCGCGTACCGACCAGGCCAACCAGACCTTCGTTGGGTGCCATGCTGACTTTACCGATCGAGCGCTTGTTCAAGCCCTCGGTGGCCATCAGCACGAAGCGGTTGGTCTCGGGGTCAAGCAGGTAGACCGAGCAGACCTGGCTGCCCATGGCCTCTTTGACGCGCAACACAATAATCCCCAACGCCGCCTTGAGATCCTTGGCGGAGTTAACTTCCTGGACGATCTTGCGCAGCGTATTGAGCATGGCTCGGGGTCGAACTCCGTCGTCAGTCGCGCGCTAAAAGGCGCGGGGCAAGCTCTTTGAGAGCGCGTCGATACACCTCGCGCTTGAATGTCACCACCTGGCCCAACGGATACCAATAGCTGACCCAGCGCCAGCCATCGAACTCCGGTTTACCGGTCAAATCCATCCGCACCCGCTGCTCGTTGGAGATCAGGCGCAGGAGAAACCATTTCTGCTTCTGGCCGATGCACAGCGGCTGGCTGTGGGTACGTACCAAACGTTGCGGCAAACGATAGCGCAACCAGCCCCGGGTGCAGGCAAGAATTTCAACATCTTCGCGCTCAAGGCCCACTTCTTCGTTCAGCTCGCGGTACAAGGCGTCTTCCGGCGTCTCTTCGGGGTTGATTCCCCCCTGCGGAAATTGCCAGGCATCTTGATTGATTCGGCGAGCCCATAGCACCTGGCCGGCGTCATTCGTCAGAATGATCCCGACATTGGGGCGAAAACCATCGGGGTCGATCACGGCAACAACCTCGCAAACGCATGTCGCCGCATTGTTCCACAAAGGTTGTGAAGGCGGCAACGAAGGTTCCTACCTTATGTGCACTCTTGTGAAAAGACCGTATTCTTGTCGCCTTTTTACTGACTTTTCAGCGGGTAACTGCGATGCGCCTGGCTTTATTCGATTTGGACAACACCCTTCTGGGCGGTGACAGCGATCACGCTTGGGGCGATTACCTGTGCGAACGCGGCTTTCTCGACGCCGTCGCCTACAAGGCTCGCAACGATGCTTTCTACCAGGATTACCTGGCCGGCAAACTCGATAATGCCGCTTATCTGAACTTCTGCCTGGAGGTTCTCGGCCGCACCGAAATGGCCACGCTGGATCAGTGGCACAGCGATTACATGCGTGACTGCATCGAACCGATCGTGCTGCCCAAGGCCATCGACCTTTTGGCCAAACACCGCGCAGCCGGCGACAAACTGGTGATCATCACCGCGACCAACCGCTTCGTTACCGGGCCGATTGCCGTGCGCCTGGGCGTCGAAACCCTGATCGCCACCGAATGCGAAATGGTCGACGGCCGCTACACCGGGCGCAGCACCGATGTGCCGTGCTTCCGCGAAGGCAAGGTGACGCGCTTGAATCGCTGGCTGAAGGAAACCGGGTATACGCTGGAAGACAGCTACTTCTATAGCGACTCGATGAATGATTTTCCGTTGCTGGAGCAGGTGACCCATCCGGTAGCAGTCGATCCGGATCCGAACCTGCGAGCCGAGGCCGAGAAGCGGGGTTGGCCGGTGATCAGTCTGCGCGGCTGATTACGCCTTCGCTGGCAAGCCAGCTCCTACAAAGGCAACGCTATCCTGTAGGAGCTGGCTTGCCAGCGAAAGCAGTCTCAAGCCTTAAACAGGCTTGGCGCCCATCAACCCGGAAATGGCCACAAGACAGACAAAACTGAACAACGCCAGGGCAAAGGTGAATTTCCCCACGCTCGCTGGCGCTTTGCGCAGTTTATTGAGCCGCACCAGCAACCAGAACCAAGCCAGCGCCGCCACGGTGTACAGCACACTGGACGCCAGCAACCAGGTCTGCCCCAACGGCCAGCCCACCAGATGCACCATCCACCAGCCGGTAAACGGCATGCTCAGCAGCGCCACCCCCATCAACAGCCAGACAAATACACGTGGCCGTTGCAGGGTGCGGCTTCCCGCCGTCGCATCACCCTTGCGCCGCGCAAGCAAAACCCAGACGCCCAGACCCAGCGCACAGGCCAGCAGTACAACAGTTGCCACCATGTGCGCCATTTTCAGGGCAGTTAACGTTTCCATTGTCAGATTTCCTTATTGCCTGCCCGTCAGCGTAGCCGTTCAGCCAAGAAACAGCTGATAGGCCGGGTTGTCGCTTTCGTCCCAGTACGGGTAGCCGATTTCTTCCAGCGCCGCCGGCACCAGGTGACGCTCGTCGTGGGGCACTTGCAGGCCCGCGACGACCCGGCCGTCCGCCGCGCCATGGTTGCGGTAATGGAACATTGAGATGTTCCAGCGCCCGCCAAGCTTGTTGAGGAAGTTGAACAGCGCGCCCGGACGCTCCGGGAATTCGAAGCGCAGAATCACTTCATCGACCACATGCGCCGCACGCCCACCCACCATATGGCGGATGTGCAGCTTGGCCAGTTCGTTGTCGGTCAGGTCCAGCACAGGGAAACCCTGCTCGCCAAGGCTTGCGATCAACGCGCTGCGCGGGTCGCTTTCCGGGTGCGTCTGCACACCGACAAAGATGTGCGCTTCGCTGCCGGTGTTGTAGCGGTAGTTGAACTCGGTGATCTGGCGCTTGCCGATAGCCTCGCAGAACGCCTTGAAGCTGCCCGGCTTTTCGGGAATGGTCACGGCGATGATAGCCTCGCGACCCTCCCCCAGCTCCGCACGCTCGGCAACGTGGCGCAGGCGGTCGAAGTTGACGTTGGCCCCGGAGTCGATGGCCACGAAGGTCTGGCCGCTGACGCCGCGCTGCTCGACATATTTCTTGATCCCGGCCACGCCCAAGGCGCCGGCAGGTTCGGTGATCGAGCGGGTATCGTCGTAGATATCCTTGATTGCAGCACAGATCTCGTCGGTGCTGACAGTGATGACTTCGTCTACGTAGTCCTTGCAGATATCGAAGGTATGCTGGCCGATCTGCGCAACCGCCACGCCATCGGCAAAGAGCCCCACGGTCGGCAGCACTACACGCTCGCCGGCTGCCATGGCGGCTTGCAGGCAATTGGAATCATCCGGCTCGACACCGATGACCTTGATGTCCGGGCGCAGATACTTCACGTACGCCGCGATGCCGGCAATCAGGCCGCCGCCGCCCACCGGGACGAAAATCGCGTCCAGTGGCTGCGGGTGCTGGCGCAGGATTTCCATCGCCACGGTGCCCTGCCCGGCAATGGTGTGGGGATCGTCGTAAGGGTGAATGTAGACATAGCCTTTTTCGTCGACCAGTTTCAGCGAGTAAGCCAGGGCTTCCGGGAAGGAATCACCGTGCAGCACCACCTTGCCGCCACGGGAGCGCACACCTTCGACCTTGATCTCCGGGGTGGTCTTGGGCATGACGATGGTCGCTTTCACGCCCAACACCTTCGCCGCCAGGGCCAGGCCTTGGGCATGGTTGCCCGCCGACGCGGTGACCACGCCGCGAGCGCGTTCTTCTTCGCTCAACTGGGTCAACTTGTTGTAGGCGCCGCGAATCTTGAACGAGAACACCGGCTGCAAGTCTTCGCGTTTGAGCCAAATGCTGTTGCCCAGCCGCTCGGAGAGCTGGCGGGCAGTCTGCAACGGGGTTTCTACGGCAACGTCATAAACGCGCGAGGTGAGGATCTTTTTGACGTACTGTTCAAGCATCGGAAAGCATCACTGAGCGGGTTGGGCAGGACCACGGAGTCTAACCCGGCTTTTAGCCACACGACCACACTAAACCGGTGGTTTTAAGATCTGATACAGCCCTGTGGCGAGGGAGCTTGCTCCCGCTGGAGTGCGAAGCGCTCCCCTGCATTTTTTCTGACCCACCGTGCAAGCAGGTTTTGCGACCGCTTCGCAGCCGAGCGGGAGCAAGCTCCCTCGCCACAAAAGCAATCCAGCGCCAATACTCCTGCTCTCTGCCAATCGGGCAATGACCTTCCCCGTCCCGAAGCCTATAATGCCGGCCTTTCGTTCCCTCCTCGGCACCCCGGAGCCCGCATGAACCAGGATCAACTCAAACAGGCAGTAGCTCAGGCCGCCGTCGACTTCATCCTTCCGAAACTCGACGACAAGAGCATCGTCGGCGTCGGCACCGGCTCCACCGCCAACTGCTTCATCGATGCCCTGGCCCAGCACAAAGGCGCGTTCGACGGCGCCGTCGCCAGCTCCGAAGCCACCGCCGCGCGCCTCAAGGGCCACGGGATTCCGGTGTACGAACTGAACACCGTCAGCGACCTGGAGTTCTACGTCGATGGTGCCGATGAAACCGACGAGCACCTGAACCTGATCAAGGGCGGTGGCGCCGCCCTGACCCGCGAGAAGATTGTCGCGGCCGTGGCCAAGACCTTCATCTGCATCGCCGACGCCAGCAAACTGGTGCCGGTCCTCGGCACTTTCCCATTGCCGGTGGAAGTGATCCCGATGGCCCGCAGCCACGTGGCCCGCGAGCTGGTGAAGCTCGGCGGCGACCCGGTTTACCGCGAAGGCGTACTGACCGACAACGGCAACATCATCCTCGACGTGTTCAACATGCAGATCACCAATCCGGTGGAGCTGGAGACGCAGATCAATGCGATCGTCGGCGTGGTCACCAATGGTCTGTTCGCGGCGCGCCCGGCGGACCTACTGCTGCTGGGTACCAGCGAAGGTGTAAAAGCACTGCGCGCGCAGTAAGCCACACACCACCTTTTGCACTCTGTAGGAGCTGGCTTGCCAGCGAAGAGGCCATAACATTCAACATCGACGTTGGCCGTTACATCGCTTTCGCTGGCAAGCCAGCTCCTACACAAGCAGGGCAAGCTTCAGGGTTGTGCCGGTTTCTTGAAAACGTAAAACAGGTTTGGCTCACTGACGAGGTACAGCGTACCGTCGTCATCCATGGCGATCCCTTCCGCTTGCGGTACGTTCTTCTGCAAGCCGTGCTGCCCCTTGCTCAATGACATCGTGCTCAGCGGACGCCCATCCACATCCAGCTCCAGAATCAATCGCGACTCATCCGATAGCGCCAGCAAATGCCTGCTGCGCTCGTCGTATTGCAAACCCGACAGGTCGCGCACAAACATCCCGGCATCACGCTTGGGGTCGTTGACCACGTGCACCGACCAGGATTCTTCAGGATTGAATCGCGGAAAACCGTACACCTCGTAGATCAGCATCGGGTCGCGCTCCTTGGCGACGAACAGGCGCTTGCCCACCGAATCGTAAGCCAGGCCCTCGAAACCCTTGTTGTCACCCCTGTGTATGCCAACGGTCATCTGCTCGGCGTCTGCCGCATCGACGAAGGTGGTGCCTTGCTCCAGACGGATCTTGATCAGCCGCTGCTGGCTTTCGTCAGTGACCACGTAGGTGTTCTCGCTGATGAACTCCACCGCCTCAGGATCACCGAAACCGACCAGTGCCACACGGCGCAAGATCCTGCCGTCGAGGGACAACTCGATCAACTCGCTTCGCTTGTTGGTAACGGTGAACAGGCTTTTGCGCACCGGGTCGTAGGTCAATGCGGAAACGTTGTCAACCTGGCTATCGATCACCTGCGCTTCGGTCACGACCTGATATTGGTCCAGGCCCATGGACCGGGAACTCACCGGCTGCCACAGCGTCTGCAGATTGAACCAGGCACGCTCGAACAGGCGCTGGTACTGACCAAGCGCAATCAACGCAATCAGCGAGACCACCGACAGGATCAGAATCAGGGATTTGAGGCGGGCAAATCGACGCATTCGGGTGGGCTCGGGGTCAAGACAGGCGGATGGAATATCACGCCCGCCTGAACTGCAGCTTAATGGCCGTGAGCCTTTTACGCATACGCAATCAGCGTAGGAGCTGCCGCAGGTTGCGATCTCTTGACTCTGGCGTCAACCAGATCACTAAAGATCGCAGCCATCGGCAGCTCCTGCACAGAGGCACTATCTCTGTTTTTCGAAGCGATAGAACAGGTTCGGCTCACTCACCATATACAGTGTGCCCGCTTCATCCATGGTCACGCCTTCGGCACGGGGAATGGTATTTTTCAGGCCGTTGAAGCCACGCAGCAAAGTAATGAAACTGACCTGCCCACCCTTATTGTCCATCTCCAGCAACAGGTGCGAGTCGGCGGACAGCACCAGCATGTGGCCAGTGCGCGGGTCAATCGCCAGCGCCGACAGGTTGCGTATGTCCAGCGCATGACTGGCCAGCTTCACCTTGTCGCCGGTAAGGACCTTGCTGTCACCTTTCCAGGCAAACAATGCCGGCGGGCGCTCTTCGCCCAGCAGCAACTGCTGATTGCGCGAATCCCAGGTGACACCCTCGAAAGCCTTGTTCTGGTCTTTGGAAGGCCCGAGGTCGTATGTCGGGAAATCGGTGATGTTCAGCTCGCGAGTGTCGGCATTGACCTTGACGATGGCGATCAGGTGGTTGCGCTCATCGACAATAGCCAGTCGGCCGTCGCCCAGCACGGTGACGCCCTCAGGGTTGCTCCAGCCGACCAACGGCATTTTGCGCAGAACATCGCCCTGCAAGTTCAATTCGACCAGAAACGGGTTCTTGCCCATGACCGAAAACAGGGTCTTGGTCCGGGGGTCGTAGGCCAGGTCCGACGCTTCATCCTTCTCCATGCCCGGCAACGGCTTGGCATCGATCACCGCCCGATAGTCGGGAAGCCAGATACTGGCTTGACGCTCGGCCGGGCTCTTGAACTGCTCTTTCACCCAGAGCACGCCCCGCGCATCCCAGTGCATGGCAAACGCAACGCCGTAGGCGACAACGACCACCAGCAGCAGCCAGATTTGCCAACGCAGGGCGAAGCGTGAGCGGCGGACAGGTTCAAGCGTGGAAAGCGGAGAAGTGGCCATCAGGGATGCGTTCCAGAAATTCAGGCTAGGGGTAATAGCACAATTTGGGGCCCGCTCAGAGGCCAACAGCCCTGAAATTATCCAGACCGGATGTGAAAAAAACGGGAAATGACAGGATCTATCTGGATGCGTACAAAACTTAAGGCCACCAGAAACAACTGATTGGGTGGAGGCAACGGGCTTGCGCCCGTTACCCCTCCCACACCACCGGACGTGCGGTTTTCCGCATCCGGCGGTTGAACAGCTCAGCAAGGGGCTGAGGCGAAGTCCTGCGGCGTCCACAGTC